>CAMWJM010000164.1 GCA_947174575.1 uncultured Alistipes sp.
ACTTCTCGATGTATCTCGGGGGCGAGTGGTACAGCCTCACGGCCAAGCCCGGCACCTACGACGACAGCGACCCGATCGGCGTGCTGGACGTGACGGTGCTTTCGAATCTCGTCCTCGACAAGATTTTGGGCATCGGCGATCTGCGCACTTCCAAGCGCATCGACTTCGTGGGCGGCATCCGTGGTCTGGGCGAGTTGAAGCGGCGCGTCGACAGCGGCGAGATGCAGGCGGCGTTCGCCCTCTACCCCGTCTCGATGCAGCAGCTCATCGACATCGCCGACACGGGCAACATCATGCCCCCGAAGACCACGTGGTTCGAGCCGAAGCTCCGTTCGGGCGTGGTGATCCACAGTTTCGAGAAATAATCGAATAGAGTTATCGAAAATAAGGGGAGGATGGCCGCATCCTCCCCTTTCCGTCGTCGTGTCGCAGAGGCATCGCCTGGTGCGGGTTGCAATTCTTTTGCGTCGGATCGTATCATATGGCCGAATTTTTCCTATATTTGTTTCCGAATACTAATTTTCGGCGTTATGGCTACAATCAGAGGAACGATCGTCGTCGACAAGGAGCGTTGCAAGGGGTGCGGAGTCTGCGTGGCTTCGTGTCCGTGCGGCGTGCTGGAGTTGTCGGTCGAAGTCAATAGCAAGGGCTATCCCGTGGCCCGCATGGCGCATCCCGACACCTGTACGGGGTGCGCTTCGTGTGCGGTGATCTGTCCCGACAGCGTCATCGCGGTTTATCGTCAAAAATTCGAGTAGACTATGGCAGAGAAAGAGGTGAAGTTGATGAAAGGCAACGAGGTGATCGCCCATGCCGCGATCCGCTACGGTTGCGACGGCTATTTCGGCTATCCCATCACCCCGCAGTCGGAGGTCATGGAGACCCTCATGGAACTCAAGCCGTGGGAGACCACGGGCATGGTCGTCTTGCAGGCCGAGTCGGAAATTTCGTCGATCAACATGGTCTACGGAGGCGCCTCCACCGGCAAGCGGGTCATGACTTCGTCGTCGAGTCCCGGCATCTCGCTCATGGCCGAGGGCATCAGCTATCTGGCCGGCGCCGAGCTGCCGTGCCTGATCGTCAACTGCCAGCGCGGCGGCCCCGGTCTGGGTACGATACAGCCCTCGCAGGGCGACTATTTCCAGGCTGTCAAAGGGGGCGGGCACGGCGACTACCGCCTCATCGTCTTCGCACCCAACTCCGTGCAGGAGATGCACGACCATGTGGCCGAAGCGTTCGATCTGGCGTTCAAATACCGCAATCCGGCCATGATCCTGGCCGACGGCGCTATCGGTCAGATGATGGAGAAGGTCGTGCTGGCGCCCCAGCGTCCCCGCAAGACCGACGAGGAGCTGAAAGCCGAGTGCGACTCTTGGGCCGCCATGGGCAAGCATGCGGGGCGCGGGCGCAATGTCGTGACTTCGCTGGAGCTGCAGTCGGAGAAAATGGAGGTCATCAACCAGCGCCTGCAGGCTAAATACAAGGCGCTGGAGGAGCACGAGGTGCGCTACGAATCCGTCGCGTGCGACGATGCCGATTATGTCATCGTGGCGTTCGGCTCGTCGGCCCGCATCTGCTCCGCCACGGTCGAAATGGCCCGCGCCGAGGGGCTGAAAGTCGGTCTGCTGCGCCCGATCACCCTCTACCCTTTCCCGTCGAAGCAGATCGCCGAGTTGGCCGCCCGCGGAGTCAAGGGCTTCCTCTCCGCCGAGCTGAATGCCGGGCAGATGGTCGAGGATGTGCGGCTGGCCGTCGCCGGCCAGGCCCCTGTCGAGCACTACGGGCGTCAGGGCGGCATGCTCTTCACCCCCGACGAGGTATTGACAGCGCTCAAAGATAAATTGATTAACAAGCAATAAGAACCTATGGCAGAGGTTGAAATCAAGCAGGAGAATCTGGTTTACGCCAAACCCGAACTCATCACCGACAACGTCATGCACTACTGCCCCGGCTGCAGCCACGGCACGGTGCACAAACTCGTCGCCGAGGTCATCGCCGAACTGGGGCTGGCCGACCGTTGCGTGGGCATTTCGCCCGTGGGGTGTTCGGTCTTCGCTTATAATTATATCGACATCGACTGGATCGAGGCGGCCCACGGACGTGCTTTGGCCGTCGCCACGGCCGTCAAGCGCCTGAAACCCTCGACCATGGTCTTCACCTACCAGGGCGACGGCGACCTCTCGGCCATAGGCACCGCCGAGTCGATCCATGCCGCGGCCCGCGGCGAGAACGTCGTGGCGATCTACATCAACAATGCGATCTACGGCATGACGGGCGGGCAAATGGCTCCCACCACCCTCTTGGGCATGAAGACCGCCACCACGCCTTACGGCCGCGACCCGCGGCTCAACGGCTACCCCTACAAGATCGCCGAGATGATGGCCCACCTCGACGGCGCTACCTACATCACGCGCCAGAGCGTCCACAAGCCCGCCAACGTGCGCAAGTGCAAGGCTGCGATCAAGAAGGCGTTCCAGCGCTCCATGGAGGGCAAGGGCTTTTCGCTGGTCGAGGTCGTCTCGACCTGCAACAGCGGGTGGAAACTCTCGCCCGTGGCGTCGAACGAGTGGCTGGAGCAGAACATGCTGCCCTTCTACCCGCTGGGCGACATCAAAGTGGTTGAATAAGAGCGCAGACGATTATGAAAGAGACATTGATTATAGCAGGTTTCGGCGGTCAGGGCGTCCTCTCCATGGGTAAGATTCTGGCCTACTCGGGCGTGATGCAGGATTTCGAAGTGACGTGGATGCCCTCCTACGGCCCCGAGATGCGCGGCGGCACGGCCAACGTGACGGTCATCCTTTCCGACCGCAAGATTTCGTCGCCCATCGCCCACGAGTTCGACACGGCGATCATCCTCAATCAGCAGTCCATGGAGAAGTTCGAACCCATGGTCAAGCCCGGCGGCGTGCTGATCTACGACACCAACGGAATCACGCGGCATCCTGTGCGCGACGACATCGAGGTCTATGCTATCGACGCCACGGCCGAATGCGCCCGTCTGGGCCAGGCCAAGCTGTTCAACACCATGATTCTGGGCGGCTACCTCAAGGTGCGGCCCGTGGTCGGGATGCAGAACGTCATGATCGGCCTCAAGAAGTCGCTGCCCGAGCGTGCGTGGAAGATGCTGCCCGACAACGAAAAGGCCATCGTCCACGGCGGCGAGATCATCCGCAAGATAAGATAATACCCCTCTTTGAATACACCGAGGCCCGGCTATTAGATTAGTCGGGCCTCGGTGTTATATTTTTCTTGTGCTGGAAACTTTGAATAGTCGCTTACGCAAAAGTCTTCTCGGATTATAGGTTGTGCAATTTGCTGCATTTTTCCGTCGTTCTTTACGCTGACCTCTTGACAAAGGCTCTGGTGCGACGTATATTTGTCGTGTCCTGCGGTTTGCGTATCGTCGTCAGCGCGCCTATTTTCCGGAAACGACGATAGCAGTGCACGGCAACGCATCCCGCCCGGACGAGTTTTCCCCGATCGCAATGATCGTTTTTTCGTAATCGACGTCGATTCCGTTTTTCGCAACTTCTTTTGCCCGTTCCGGTCGTGCGTTCCATTTTCCGACGTTTCCACCCCTTTCGGGATGCGTTCGATATACGGTTCGCAGACACCCAACCGCCCTCCTTTCGAGGTGAGGCCGGCGGCCTCGGAACAAAAGTCTCTCGGTGCGTTGTTTCAGCACCGAGAGACTTCGTGTGTCCATACCCGACCGAAACCGGAATCGCTTATTGTCGTTTGCGATCGGCGACGAATGCCACGTCTTGAAGCCCGATGCTTGCCGTGGTGGGGTCGATCGCCGTGGCCTGCTGCGTGTAGACGAACGTCGAGCGGCTCACCTCGATATCGTGTACGCACTCCAT
>CAMWJM010000165.1 GCA_947174575.1 uncultured Alistipes sp.
CAGAGCAGCCAATCCGGTCACCCCGATAAAACGTCGCTCGATTCGGTAGCTCCCGAAGGAGCGGGAATGGCCGGGCGATAAATAAAAAGCAGCTTCCGACCCGGAGTGGCAGGGGTCAAGGTTCCTGCCAGAGAGGTAAGTAGATTCAGCAATCCACTGGCAACGGAAAGCGCTAACGGCAAAAACGATCGAAAATCTACGAAACTGTGCATTCCGAGATGTTTTTTCGAGGAATCGCAACCGTTCGGGAAAACGGATCGGACAGTCGGTTTGCGGGGTCGTCAGTTATTTACACCAGTCTGGCGGAAAGTCGAAGCGAGTCTTTCCCTTTCCGTCATTCATTCCAGCGATTGCTTTTCGCTCCTGCCGCGGGCTACCGCAACAACACGTCGGGAGCCTTGACGAATGTCGGCGCGCGCGGCGCCTACTGGGCATCCTCGTCTTTCGCGGCTGGCAATGTCAACGCGAGCCACTTGACCTTCGGCTCGGGCGACGTAAACCCGTTGAACACGGCCAACCGCGCCAACGCCCTCTCCGTGCGCTGCGTCCAGCATCTACTCGGAGCTGCTTTTATTTTGCCCGATGCAGGGCTGCGGGGGCGTATTTCCCGACTGCGGCGAGATCGAATGTCGCGGGTTATTGCTGGATTTTCACCAATTGTTCGCGGTAGGCATTCAGAATCCGCGATTTGGAGATGAACCCCAGGTAGCGGCCCTGCTTGTCCACCACGGGGAGCATCCAGGTGCGCTTGTCCTCGAATTTGGGCAGGATGCTTTGTATGGCTTCGTGTTCCAGAATTTTGTCGGGCGGCTGGATCATGTAGTCGGTCACGGCATGGCCGTATTTCGCTTGTTTGAACATGTCTTCGCGCAGGTCGTCGAGCTGCACCACACCCAGCAGCAGCCCGAAGTCGTCGATCACCGGGAAGATGTTGCGGCGGGCCGTGGAGATGATGTGCACCAGGTCGCCCAGAGTCATGCGTTCGCGGATGCGGATGAAGTCGGTCTCCATCAAATCTTCGAGTTTCAGGAACACGAACACCGATTGATCCTTGTCGTGCGTGAGCAGCTCGCCGCGCAGGCGCAACTGCTTGGTGTAGATCGAATCCGGGTCGAGCCAGTATCCCACGGCGAACGAGATGCAGGCCGTGATCATCAACGGGATGAACAGCCCGTAGCCGTTCGAAAGCTCGGCGATGAGGAAGATCGACGTCAGCGGCGCGTTCATCACGCCCGCCATCACGCCCGCCATGCCCACCAGCGTGAACGACACCAGCGGTACGTCCCACGAGAAGATCGCGTTGCAGGCGAGGGCCAGCGTCGCACCCGTGAACGCCCCTACGAACAGCGACGGCGCGAACGTTCCGCCTACGCCGCCCGCCGCATTGGTCGCCGACATGGCGATCACCTTGAAGAACATCGTCGCCATGACGAACAGGATCGCCACCCAGTCGATGTCGCGGAAACGGTAGAACAGCGAGCTGTCGAAGAGTTTCTGCGTTTGCCCGTGCATCAATGCCGTGAGGCCCTCGTAACCTTCGCCATAGAGCGGCGGGAAGATGAAGATCAAAACACCCAGCACGATGCCGCCCGCCAGCCATTTTTTGTAGGGCTTGTCCAATTTCCTGAAAAGACCGCCTACGTAGGAGTTCATCGACGTGAAGTACCACGACATCAGGCCGCAGCAGATGCCCAGCACGATGAACAGCGGAATCTGCCACAGCTCGAACGCATCTTCGGGCCGCAGCGTCACGGCCAGAATGGGGTCGAAGTCGCGTAGCAGGAACGCCATGGTCGTGGCGGTGATCGAGGCGATCAACAGCGGGATCACCGAACTGGCCGTGATGTCGAGCATCAGGATCTCCAGCACGAAGACGATGCCCGTGATCGGGGCTTTGAATATGGCCGCGATCGCTGCACCGGCGCCGCAGCACAGCAGCAGGGTGGTGTACTTGTAGTTGAGCCGGAAGAGCTTGCCCACGTTCGAGCCGATCGCGGCCCCCGTCAGCACGATCGGGGCCTCGGGGCCTACCGAACCGCCGAATCCGATGGTCGTGGCGCCGCCCACGATCGAACTCCAGCAGTTGTGGCGGGCGATGCGCGAATTCTTGCGCGACATGGCCTGCAGCACGCGCGTCACTCCTTCGGAGATGTTGTCGCGGACGATGTATTTCACGAACAGCGACGCCAGCACGATGCCGATCGCCGGATAGATCAGGAACAGCAGGTGGGCGCTTTCCACCGGAAACCAACGTGTCAGCCCTCCCTTGATCGCATAGAGCAGAATCTCGAACAGATAGGTGACCACACCGGCCAGGGCACCCACGATCGCGGCCAGCATCATCATGATCTGGCGGGTCGACAGCCTCCGGGTCAGGTGGAGGAAATAGGTGTATATCCGTTCGGTGCGCAGACGCATAAACTGTGAGTTATGAATACGGGGATCGGCGAAACTATGAATTGTGAATTATGAATTGTGAATTTTTTCGGCGTAGGCTTTCGCTTGCGCGGCGATCAACTCCTTGTCGTCGAAATAGTCGATCTTCATCGCCGCGCGGACATCGGCCAGCGTCGCCGCGGCTGCGGCGCGTGCCCGGCGCGAACCCGCTTCGAGCATGGCGTAGACCTCCTCGATGCGGGCTTCGTAGTAGCGGCGGCGTTCGCGGATCGGGTCGAGTGTCTCGTTGAGCACGGCGATGAGCAGTTTCTTGACTTTCACGTCGCCCAGACCGCCCTTGCGATAGTGTTCTTTGAGCGCGTCGAGTGAAGGATATTCGGGCAGGTACTTCGCGAAATGCTCGGGGCGGCAGAAGGCGTCGAGATAGGTGAACACCGTGTTGCCCTCCACTTTGCCCGGGTCGTCGACGCGCAGATGATCGGGGTCGGTGTACATGCCCATCACCTTTTTCTTCACCTCCTCGGCCGTGTCCGACAGGTAGATGCAGTTGCCTAACGATTTGGACATCTTGGCCTTGCCGTCGGTACCCGGCAGACGCATGCACGCCGCATTGTCGGGCAGCAGAATTTCGGGTTCGACCAGTGTGGGGCCGTAAATGGAGTTGAATTTATGGACGATTTCGCGCGTCTGCTCGATCATCGGCTCCTGGTCTTCGCCCGCCGGCACGGTCGTGGCGCGGAACGCCGTGATGTCCGAGGCCTGGCTGACGGGGTAGGTGAAGAATCCCACCGGAATGCCTTGACGCTGCGTCGTGTCGCCCTCGACGGCATTCTCGGCGAAGCCGCGCAACTGAATCTCGGCTTTGACGGTCGGGTTGCGCTGGAGCCGCTGCACCGTGACGAGGTTCATGTAGTAGAACGCCAACTCGCACAGCTCGGGAATCTGCGACTGGATGAAGAGCGTCGATTTCGCGGGATCGAGGCCTGCGGAGAGGTAGTCCAATGCGACTTCGACGACGTTCTGCCGCACTTTCTCGGGGTTGTCGGCGTTGTCGGTCAGCGCCTGCGCGTCGGCGATCATGATGAAAATGCGTTCGAATTCGCCGGAGTTTTGCAACTCGACACGGCGGCGCAGCGAACCCACGTAGTGTCCCAGATGAAGCCGCCCCGTCGGACGGTCGCCCGTAAGAATTATTTTAGCCATGACTCGATCTCCTGTTTTTTGCGTTAAGTGGCACAAACTTACGAAAATCCGCGCGCGCGGCCTAAAAAAGTTGCCGAATATCGTTTTTTTTTATACTTTCGCCCGTAAAAATAAATCATCGCTATGACCATTATCCAGTTGGAGTATCTCCTCGCCGTGGCCAACTGCGGCAGTTTTTCGCTCGCCGCCGAGCATTGTTTCGTCACGCAACCCTCGTTGTCGATGCAGATCAAGGC
>CAMWJM010000166.1 GCA_947174575.1 uncultured Alistipes sp.
CCTCGACGATATGCTGCACCAGATAATGGGCGTAAACCTCGAAATTGGTATACAGTTTCTGGGGATCGAGCGTCTTCGCCACGGCATCGGCCGCATTGGCGGGATCGAGACCGAACAACTTCTCGTAATGGTCGGGAATGCCGTCGCCGTCGGTATCGATCTTCGCATGGTCGATCTCCTCCTGCGTAGCCGTGAGCACGGGATAACCGTCCTTGTCGTCCGGCGTGTCGATCAGACCGTACCAACTTCTTTTCAGACCGCTGGCATTGGTCGTGGTCGTATTTTCGCCCGAAGTGCCGAGACCGTTCTTCACATCGTTCAACACCCGCGCATCGGCGTCGTCCTTTTTGAGCGATGCACCGCAATGCTGCGTCATCAGATTGAATGCTTCGTCAGCCGTATGGGTCGTTACACTGCAAATCTTTCCGTTCGCTTCTACCCGATATGCGTTGTCGGAGTAGATGAATGCCTGGGGAACGGTCGAAGAGCTGTTACCATTGATAACCATCGCTTTTTTGTTGTCGGCAGTCAGAGCCTCGCCTTTGGATGCGTCGCCGATCGTCGTGTCGAACTTGTTGTTCCGATTATCTCCGATGTAGATGCTCGGCTGTCCCTGGACGGGCGTTTTCAGGTTATTACCGTTATAATAGGTGTCGGCATAGAAGAACCACAGCCGCTGACAGGCTTTGCTGGCGCTTTCTTTCCCGTCTTTATAGCTCGGGCCAGTGCCTTTGAAAGAAGCAGGACCCCATTTATAATAATTGCCGATGTAATTCATCTTGATGCCCACGCCTCCGTAACCGGGGTAGTTGCAGAAGTTATAGACCACATTGTTGCGGAAGTCGATCAAGCGTTTGTCCGAAGTGATGCCTTTCTGTTTGGACGCATCGCGGCCCTGTTCCTGATCGCCATATTGCTCGGGGCCGTCGAAACGCGGGTTGCGCGAATCGTGGTGAGCCAGAATATTGTGGTGGAACGAAGCCGGAGCACCGCCCCAGATGCCGCCATAGCCGTGCGAGCCTTTGTTGTGCTTGCCGTTTCGCAGCGATTCGTACATCATGCACCACTGCATGGTCATGTTCTTGTTGACGTAGAACGAAGCGCACTCATCCGTCGACCACGACATCGAGCAGTGGTCGATGATGATGTCCTGCATGTCGCGGGCACCGATAGCGTCCAAACCGTCATTGCCGGCCATATCGCCCGGACGGATACGGATATAACGAATGATGACGTTGTCGGCCGAAATACTGAGCTGGTAGTTCTTCAGGCAGATGCCGCCGCCCGGAGCGGTCTGGCCCAGAATAGAAATATCGCCCGTATTGATCTTCAGATCGGACTTCAGTTCGATGGTACCCGCCACGTCGAAAACCACAATGCGCGGCTCCTTGCACTTCTGCACGATCCAGCGGATCGAACCCCGGTTGCTCTCGTCGTCGTCCAAAGTAGTCACGTGATAGACTTTGCCGCCGCGGCCGCCCGTGGTGTACATGCCGGCACCCTCGGCACTCGGGAACGCACGGATCACGCCGTCCTGCTCGGCAGCCGGGAACTTGAACGTCACCGTCGGCTCGGGGCCGGGTTCGGGATCGGCAGCGCGGGAGGTTTCGACCGTCAGATCGTCCGACCACTCCGAATCGTCGTACAACTCCGACCCGCCGGCCAACGCCCGCACCGCGAAACGGTACTCGGTCTCGGCCTCCAGATCGGCGATCTTCACCGACAGCGCAGCCGTCTCGCCGCTCGCGATCTCGGCATCGGCGGCGCCCGTCAAGCGATAGGCATACTTTTCGGCACCGGCGATCTTCGCCCACTCCAGCGTCACGGACGACTCCGTGACCTCTTTCTGCTGCGGGACGGGGACATCCAACGCGGTTTTCTCGCTCTGGCCGGGAGCCAGCGTTTCGACAGTGATATAAGCCGAATACTCGGAAGCCAAGCCGCTGGCACTGCACGCCTGTACGCGGAACTTATAGGCGGTCGTGGCGGTCAGATCGGGGATCACGACCTGCGGCTCGGCGACCGTGTTGGTGAACAACGTACGTCCGTCGCCCGTGGCGAACTGATAGTGGTAATTCGCGGCGCCCTCGACGGCATTCCACGCGAACGACAAGGCGCTCTCGCTGCGCGCCACGCATTTCACATCGGTCGGGACGGTCAGCAGCGCATCGGTATCGTCGTCGGAGCAACCCGCGAAACCCGCGGCGCCGAACAACGCGAAAGCCAAAAACAGAATCTTTTTCATGGACATTTAGGTTATCGATTTTAGGTTTTATTCGAACGTAACGGCCTTGGCGGCACCCTTGGAGAGCGACGAATTGGCCGGCGCGATCTCCGCGCTGCGGATCACCACGTCGCGATTGCGGCTTCCGGTGGCGGCGAAGGCGCACTTCATGCCGGCGGGGCAGACGAAATTCTCGGCCCGGAAGTTCTTGACATTGTTGATCATCAGAGCCGGCCCCGTGACGGGAACGACCGTCACGTCGCGCAGCACGACATCGGTCGACTCGTTGATCTGGGCGCCGATCGTGGCATGGATACGGGCGTTCTCGACCGTCACGCGCTCGACGTTCATCTCGGGCAAGCCGTTGAAATACATCGCCCGACGGGCACCGCGGCACCAGATGTTGCGGATGTGGATGTCGCGGAACGCCGGCGTAGTCTCGTCGACGGGCTTCAGAGCCATGTCGGTGGGTTCGGCATCGCCGCCGTCGGCCAGCGCCTCGGAAGCGGACTTGCCGCCATAAAAGAGGTCGAACAGCAGCGCTTCCTGGGCGATGTTGTTCATGGCGATATTCTCGATATGGATGTTCTCCACCACGCCGCCGCGGCCGCGCGTCGACTTGAAGCGCAGACCGACATCGGTGCCCGAGAACTTGCAGTTGGAGACCATGACGTTCTTCACGCCGCCCGACATCTCGCTGCCCACGACGAAACCGCCGTGGCCATGGAAGACGACGCAATTGTCGACATAGATGTTCTCGCACGGAATGCCGCGCTCGCGCCCGGCCTTGTCCTTGCCGCTCTTGATGCAAATGCCGTCGTCGCCCACGTCGAGGTTCGAGTTGGTCATGACGACGTTCTTGCACGACTCGATGTCGATGCCGTCGCCGTTCTGCGCATAGTCGGGGCAACGGACGGTGATGTTATCGACGATGAGGTTCGTGCACATGGCCGGATGGATGTTCCAGCAAGGCGAATTCTGGAACGTGACGTCTTCGAGCAACACGTTCTCGCAATGGTGGATGGCGATCATCACCGGACGCAGGAAATCTTTCATCTTCTCGAAATCCTCGCGCGTTTTGGCCCACGTGGAGACGTTCTGGTCGGAACCCGAAGTGGCGCCGAACTTGAAGCTCTCCGAGGGATACCATGTTCTGCCGTCGGCGGAGAGAACGCCGCCGCTCTTCACCTTGGCTTTCCAGCGGCTGTCGGTGAGTTTGTCTCTCTTGACGGCACGCCACGCATCGCCGTTGCCGTCGATGATGCCGTGGCCCGTGATGGCGACGTTCTTGGCGTGCATGGCCGAAATCGGCGACTGGCAACGCCACGTATTGAGACCCTCGAAAGTGATCTCCACGAGCGGATAGAGCGTCTTGTCGTCGCTGAAAACGATCATGGCGTTCTGCTCGAGGTGCAGCTCGATGTTGTCCTTGAGGACGATGGGGCCGGTATACCACACCCCGTCGGGAACGACGACGCGGCCGCCGCCCTGCTGCGCGAGCGACTCGATCGCCCGGGCGAAAGCCTCGGTGGACAAGGTATGGC
>CAMWJM010000167.1 GCA_947174575.1 uncultured Alistipes sp.
CCCTGGATGAGGAACGAGAAGTCGAAATCGCCGATCCGGAACGTGTTGGTCATGCCGTAGGTGAACGACGGATAGGGGTTGCCCAGCACCACGCGGTCGTTGTCGTCGAGCAGGCCGTCGCCGTTGGCATCCAGCACGCGCAGACCGCCCGGCACGTCGGTCGAGAAGTGGGGATTGGCCTCGATCTCCTCCAGCGAATTCCACACGCCGATGGTCTTGAAGCCGTAGTACTGGATCAGCGGATCGCCCACGCGGGCCAGATAGTTCTCCGTGCGTTCGCCCTGGGTGATGACCTGCTTCTCGCCGCCCAGTTCGAGCAGTTTGTTGCGCGAGAGCGAGAAGTTGATCGACGTCTCCCACTTGAAGCGGCGGCGGTCGAAGTTGTAGGTGTCGAGCTGGATCTCGACGCCCGAGTTACGCACGCGGCCGATGTTGTTCCAGTAGTTGGTGTAGCCCGAGAACGACTGCATGGGTTGCTCGAAAAGCAGCGCGCGGGTCACCGAATAGTAACCGTCGACCGAGAGGTTGATGCGGTTGCCGATGAAGCCGGCGTCGAGACCGAAGTTGAACTCGTCGGTCTGCTCCCACGTGATGTCGCGGTTGGCCAGCACGGCCGCCGGAGCCACGCCGGGCTGCAACGATCCGTTGCCCTCGCCGAGCACATAGTTCTGCGCCCGGTAGACCTCCAGCGCCGCATTGTAGTCGATGCTGTTGTTGCCCGTCACGCCATACGACGCGCGCAGCTTGAGGTTCGAGAGGTCGTGGCGGCCCTTGAGGAACTTCTCCTCGGAGATGCGCCAGCCGAGCGACACCGAGGGGAACCAGGCGTTGCGGTGACCGCCGGCGAAGAGCGACGACGAATCGAGACGGATCGACGCCGAAAGCAGGTAGCGGCCGTCATAAGCATAGTTCACGCGCGCCAGGAATGACTGCAGCACCACATCGGGATAGCGGAACGTACCCGTACCGGCGCCGTTGCCGTTGTTCGACGCGGCGATGTTGAAGACCGTGGCGGCATTGAGCGTTTGGATGTCGTCGGTCGGGAATCCCGTACCCGTCAGCGCCACGCGCTGCACGCGGGTCGTCTCGGCCGTATATCCGGCCAGCGCCTCGAAATCGTGGCGGCCCCACGTGCGGTGGTAATCGAACGTATTCTCGCTCAACAGATCGACATAAAGCGTGCTGAAGAACGTGGCGTTGCTCGCCTCGCCGTCCTTGGTGGCGTTCTGCTTGGCATAGTAGTAGGAGGGCGAATACTTCACGTTGAAACCGTTGGAGGTGCGGAACGTCAACCCTTTGCAGAGGTCGATCGTCAGATAGACGTTGCCCAGCCCCGAGAACGACTCGTTCCAGCGCTTGGTGTTGGCCATCACGCTGCGGGGGTTGTTGTTGGCCGACGAGAAAGGATTGGCGTTCTCCCACTTGGCGTTGTCGTCGTCGGAGGGCGCCGTCGGCACCGAAATGGCGTTGAAGTGGCTGCCGCGGGCGAAGCCCTCGTAGCCGGTCAGGGCCGTAGTCCAGTCGTTGTGGCTCACGGGCATGAACGAGGGGGTGCGGTAGAAGTCGATGAAGTTGTTCTTCGGACGCGACGCCTGCTGGTAGGTACCCGCGAGATTGACGCCGAACTTCACGGCTTTCGAGAGGTCGACATCCATCTTGGTGCGGAAGTTGACCTTCTGCACCTCGTTCTGCAGCATGATGCCCTGGTCGCGGGTGTAGGCGCCCGAAGCATAGTAGCGGAACGCCTTCTTACCGCCCGTGAGCGAGAACTGCACGTTGGTGATGCCGGCCAAGTCGCGCAGCGCCTCGCGCTGCCAGTCGGTCGAACCGATGTTGTGCTCGATCCACGATGCGGCGCGGTAGTTGGCGCCCGGCACGAAGTTGGAACCCGAGGCGCCCACCGACTCCTGCCACTGCAGCAGCTGCAGATGCTCCGACGAGGTCATCAGGTCGTGCAGCTGATAGGCCCACTTGAGACCCTGCGACACCTTGATCGAATATTTGGCCTTGTCGGCCTGCCCGCTCTTGGTCGTCACCATGATGACGCCGTTGGCGGCGCGCGAACCGTAGATGGCGGCCGAAGCGGCATCTTTGAGCACCTCGATCGACTTGATGTCGGCCGGGTTCAGGTCCGACAGACCGTCGGGCACCGGATAGCCGTCGATGATGACCAGCGGCGCGCTGTCGGCCGAAATCGACCCCGTGCCGCGCACGCGGATCGAGGGCGACACGCCCACCTCCGAGGTGATGTTGTTGATGTTCAGACCCGAAATCTGCCCCTGCAGGGCGGTCGCGATGTCCGACACGGGGCGGTCGCTCAACACGTCGCCGCCGATCTTCGAAATGGCGCCCGTCAGGTGCGACTTCATCTGCGTGCCGTAGCCGACCACCACCACTTCGTCGAGGGCCGTGGCATCGGCTTCCAGCACGACGTCGATCACATCCCGCTTGCCGACCTTGATCTCGACCGTCTTGTAGCCCACATAGGAGAATACCAGGACGGCATTTTCATCGGGCACGGCAAGCGCATAGGAGCCGTCTGCGCCCGTCGCTACACCGGTCGGGGGGGGGTCGCGCAGCACTACGCTCACGCCGATCAGCGGCCCGAAATCATCGCTGACCACGCCCGTGACCGTGTGCTTCTGCGCGAATGCAGCCGTCGCACCGCACAGCAGCACGAGCGCGAGGGCCGACTTTCGCAAAAAATTCTTAGCCATGAGTAGTTCGAAAGTTTTAGGTTTCTATAGGTTTTATAAGTGGTTCGTATCTCTCTTCCGATCGTATTTTCTCACTCCGAGCGCCGCAGGACGACGATTTTTGGTTGTCCAGATTGGTTTTCCAAACTGGTTGACCAATTTCGGACGTTGACAAAGTTAATATAAAAATCGAGACATACGCAAATTTATCGAGCTATTTTTTCGCCCGAGACGAATATTTCAATGCCTTACCCCATTTTATATATAGGAGAACATAAAAATCCCGCCTGCAAAATTGCAGGCGGGATCGGATTCATCCGGCGGATTTACCCGCCACCGAAGCCCGGACATGTTCTGCTCCGCGGCCGACTTCGGATCGGGAGGTTATTTTTCGAACCGGATTTCGTCGAGCAGCCAGTCGGCACCGGCATACTTCTCGATTATCCACATCACATAGCGGATGTCCACGCACACCGTGCGCGAAAGTCCGGGGTGGAACCACACGTCGCCGGCCATCGACTCGCGGTTGCCGTCGAACGCCAGGCCGATCAGCCGGCCGCGGCCGTCGAGCACCGGACTGCCCGAGTTGCCGCCCGTAATGTCGTTGTCGGTCAGAAAATCGACATACAGCTTGCCCTTTTCGCCCCAGCGGCCCCAGTCTTCGGAGGCCAGGAGCATGCGCAGCCGGTCGTCGACCCGGTATTCATATTGTCCGGGGTCGAACTTCTCGCCGTAGCCCGCGATCGTCGAGCGCGAATCGTAGTGCACTCCGTCGGCCGAAGCCAGGGGCGTCACCTTGCCGTAGGAAAGGCGCATCGTCGAGTTGGCATTGGGATACTGCGGCACGCCCTGCGCCTCGCGAAAATCGTAAAGCGCACGAGCATAGCTCTTTTCCGCCGCGCTCACCTGCACTTTCGCCCGTTTCTCGCCCCGCTCCACCTCGCCGGTGAAGCGCTGCACGAAGACCGAACCGGCCAGCATCACCAGCGGATCGCGGCGCAGATCTGCCACGTCGCAGTCCGCAGCGA
>CAMWJM010000168.1 GCA_947174575.1 uncultured Alistipes sp.
CTCGCTTTCCGCCCGCCGGCACCTACGTCGGGATAGATTCCAGCTATTTATCGCTATACGAACGGGATTTTGACCACCTCGGCCTTGAGCGGTTTTTCGCGGACGATGACGGCGATCTCCGTCCCGGGCTTGGCAAACTCGGCGGAGACATACCCCAGGCCGAAGCCCACCTTCAGACACGGCGACATGGTACCCGAGGTGACATGGCCGATCGGCGTGCCGTCGGGCGCGGCCAGGGTGTAGCCGTGACGCGGAATGCCGCGGTCGAGGAGCTTGAAACCCACCAGTTTGCGCGTCACGCCCTCGGCTTTCTGCCGCTCCAGCAGCGGACGGTCGATGAACTCCTTGCCCTCGGCGAACTTGGTGATCCACCCCAGGCCGGCTTCGATGGGCGAGGTGGTGTCGTCGATGTCGTTGCCATAGAGGCAGAAGCCCTTTTCCAGACGCAGCGTATCGCGGGCACCCAAACCGATGTTCTTCAGTCCGTATTCGGCGCCGGCTTCCCAGAGCGCTTTCCAGAGCTTGTCGGCATCCTCGTTGGCCACATAGATTTCGCAGCCGCCCGAACCGGTGTAGCCCGTGATCGAAAGGATCGCGTCGCACCCGGCCACACGCATCTTGCGGAACGTATAGTATTCCATCGCCTCGACCGGCTCGTCGCACATCTTCTGCACGATCTTCATGGCCAGCGGCCCCTGGATGGCCAATTGGCAGATTTCGTCCGAAGCGTTGTACAGCTCCTTGCCGTGCCCGGCCTCCATACCCATCCCGGCACCCACCGCGCAGATATGCCGCCAGTCCTTGTCGGTGTTGGCGGCGTTGACCACCAGAAGATAGGTCTCGGCGTCGATGCGGTAGACCAGAATGTCGTCGACGATGCCGCCGCGGCCGTTGGGCATGCACGAATACTGCACCTTGCCGTCGTAGAGCTTCGCGACGTCGTTCGACGTGATGCGCTGCAGCAGGGCGAGCGCCTTCGGCCCCTTGACCCAGATTTCGCCCATGTGGCTGACGTCGAAGACCCCGGCGCCGCGGCGCACGGTCATATGCTCGTCGTTGATGCCCGAGAACTCGATGGGCATGTCGTAACCCGCGAACTCGGCCATCTTGGCTCCGGCAGCGATGTGGTACTTGGTGAAAGCGGTGGTTTTCATAGGAAATGATTGGATGTTTATTCTTCGCGCTTCTTCATGCCCAGACGGGGACACCGATGGAACTCCTTTTCGCGGTCGAAGAGATAGCGGTAAGTAGTGTGTATCTTGTGGCGCGAAGCGCAGACATAGTGTTCGATCATGCGGTTCATCACGGGGTTGAAGTCGCCGATCCAAGCCAACTCCAGAGTCTTGTAGGGGATGTCCTTGCGCTCCATGTACTTCCAGTACTCGACCATGATCGCCGACTCGACGCCCTTGCCGTGATACTCGGGGGCGATGCCGAAGATGATGCCGAAGATGCGGTCGCACGACTTGCGGACTTTCAAATCCCACATCAGGCGCAGCTTCTGCCACAGCCCGAACTTGCCGCGGAACTTGCCGATCAGGCGGTTGAGGTCGGGCACCGTGACGAAGAATCCGATCGGCTCCTCGTTGTAGTAGGCGAAAAATACGATGTCGGGGTCGATGATGGGCTTGATGGCGCGCATCATGGCCAGCGCCTCGCTCTGCGTCATGGGTTTCACCCCCGAAAAGAGCGCCCAAGCCCGGTTGTAGACCACGCGGAAACTCTCGGCGGCCTCCTCCAGATTGTGCATGTCGATCGTCTCGACATGGTAGCCCGGCGTGGCATAGAGGTGCTCGGCGCGGGCGAAAATCTGCTTGTTGGCCTCGGAAGCGTCCTTGCGCCAGATGAAGCTGTGCTGGTTGAAGTAGTTCTTGAACCCGTAGTTCTCGAACAACTCCTTGTAGTAGGGGGCGTTGTAGGGGTTTTTGTAGAGCGGCTGGAACTCGAAGCCCTCGACCAGCAGACCCCACCAGTCGCGCCGCTGACCGAAGTTGATCGGGCCGTCCATGGCCTCCATGCCGCGGCCGGCCAGCCACATGCGCGCCGCGTCGAAGAGCAGGTCGGCGACCTCCTGCGAGTCGATCGATTCGAAGAAGCCGCAGCCGCCCGTGGGCTGCTCCTCCAACGCCGCCTTTTCGCGGTTGTAGAACGCGGCGATGCGCCCCACCACCTCGCCCGAGGCGTCGCGCGCCACCCACCGCACGGCCTCGCCGGCGGCGAACAGCTCGTTGCGCACAGGGTCGAAGACCTCGCGCACGTCGTCGTCCAGCGGGCAGACCCAATTGCGGTTGCGCCGGTAGAGCGTCTTGGGGAAATCGATCCATTCGCGCTCCGCCTGCGGCGAAGCGACCTCCTGCAAAAGATATTTTTGCGATTTCATCGTAGGATATTTAAGGGAACCGCACCAAAGATAACCATTTTTTTCTATATTTGTTAGAGAATCGGCGACAACTTTGCCGCCGGCGGAAAATCGACTCTCCATGGAAAAAAATATCGGAAACCCCCTACCCGACACGACGGCGGCGCCGTACCGCTTCATGAAATACCGGATCCACAAGATCCTGCTGGTGTGCTGCAGCTACGACGGCTACATTCTGGAGGAGGACGGCCACATCGAATCGCAGATCAATCAGGAGTATCTCGACCTGAACCTGTCGAATCCGCCCTCGTTCACGCGCGTGAGTTCGACGGGCGAGGCGTTGGAGTTGCTGGCCGAGGACGACACGTTCGACTTCATCCTGACGATGTACAACGTGGGCGAGCCGGAGGTGTTCACGTTCGCCAAGATCGTCAAGGAGCGCCACCCCCGCATCCCCGTGGCGCTGCTGACCTCCTTTTCGAAAGACATCTACCGTCGCATCGAGGAGCAGGATCGTTCGGGGCTGGACTACATCTTCTGCTGGCACGGCAACAACGACCTGATCATCGCCATCATCAAGCTCGTGGAGGACAAGATGAACGCCGAGGAGGACATCCTCCAGGGCGGCGTGCAGGCCATTCTGCTGGTCGAGGATTCGATCCGCTTCTATTCGACCTACCTGCCCGAGCTGTACCGGCTGCTGCTGATGCAGAACACCGAATTTCTGAAAGACGCCCTCAACGAGCAGCAGCAGACCCTGCGCAAGCGGGCGCGGCCCAAGGTGCTGCTGGCCACCAACTACGACGAAGCGACCGAACTCTACCGGCGCTACAAGGACAACCTGCTGGGCGTCATCTCCGACGTGGGGTTCGTCATGCACCCCGACGATCCGCCGGCCCACGAACGGCTCGACGCGGGCATCGAGTTGTGCCGCAGCATCCGCGCCGACAACCCGCTGATGCCGGTGCTGCTGCAGTCGTCGCAGGTGGAGTTCGCCGCGCAGGCCCGCGCGCTGGGCGCCGGATTCATCGCCAAGAACTCGAAAACGCTGCTCACCGAGCTGCACAACTACATCGCCACGGAGTTCGCGTTCGGCGACTTCATCTTCCGCGACCCCGCGACGGGCACGGTGATCGGCCGCGCCAAAGACCTGGCGCAAATGCAACAGATGATCGCCGCCGTATCCGACGACGCATTCGAGTACCACACCTCGCAGAACCACCTTTCGAAGTGGCTCTATTCGCGCGGTCTGTTCCCGCTGGCCGCGGCGATCCGACGCCTCAACAAAACCCACTTCGCCTCGGTCGCAGAACATCGCCGGGCGCTGGTGGCCCTGATC
>CAMWJM010000169.1 GCA_947174575.1 uncultured Alistipes sp.
ATTCGCCCACAGGTATCGCAGGCCGTAAAGAATATCATCAACGGAAAAACAACTGCACCACCAAGCCTCGGCATTCCGTCCCTTGGTGAACAGAATCGTGATTTCGGCCGGCGCAACATCTTTACACCGGAGTTGCAGGAACGGGTATCGGCGACCGCACAAGGCGCTTATGTACTTCCGGAATCGGGAACGGTAGAAAATGAGCAGACTGGAGAACATTTAGGTTTCGACTTCCACTATCCGACGGATGAAGATCAAAAAGAACGAGCCGAGCGTGAAGAAACTTTACGCAAATTATTTAGCAAGCATGATGCAGGAACAACCCCAGGTAACGTATTGTTATCTGCAACGCTCCTTGAAGATGCCAATTTGTCGGATCAAGATGCGCGGCAAGCTTTAGACGATCGAGGAAATATCGTTATAGACGACATTTCATATTCTTTGGATGAGATTGCGTTGTATGCAGACGAATACGTAAAAGACCGAGATCATGACCGCCATTTTCGAGAAAACCCGCAATATCGCAATGAATGGTTTTTGCAGCATGTCGGAGTCTCTGCAGATGAATATCGAACCAAGATAGCTGATGAGTTGGAAAAGAAGTTGGACGCGTTGGAGAAGAACATTCCGCACGTTCCCATTCAATCTACGGTATATCGCGGCGGCACTGTTACATACGACAAAGATGCGGTGGCCAATCGTATGGTCAAGGACGCACGAAAAATCGTCAATACCCTGCGAAATAATAATTTCTGGCATGGAGCCGCAGAGGGAACTAACTGGCAAAATCTCCTGTCATTCGGACTTACCGATATAGGTGCGAAAGTTTCTTTACTGGGCGCCTTGAATAAGGCGGAGAAAGGAGATCGTCTGACAAGCGCGGAACAATTCTATCTTGATGCCTGGCAGCTTCAACAAGAAGCGGAACAAAACATAGATATACTTGGCGGCAGAAATAAAGGGGCATCCATTGGCCGCGGGGCTGTACAAAGCACGGAATTTATCGGACAGATGATCGCTTCGGGCGGCGTTGCTGGCGCCGCAACAAAAGGTATATCCGGCGCCGCTGCAAGAACAATGCTGAAAAACGCCGCGAAGAAAGGTGTCGAGGGCAAGATCATGTCCGGGTTGAAAGCCGGCGCATTAAAGCTGTCGGAGAGTGTTGTCGGTGCCGCTGCAAGAACTCCGTTCCAAGCGTTTACCTATGACACCTATGCTGAAAAGAGACTTTCGCAATTCGAAGCAGACAAGCAGTCCGACGATACTGGGGAAATTCGAACCATGATTCGCAAGACCCCGCGCTCGGCATGGAAAGATGCGTTGGAAGCTGGGCTGGAATCTTTTGCGGAAACCCACTCCGAGGATATGGGCATGTGGCTGAATGCCGGTCTCAACAACATCGGCAAAAGGATGGCTATGTCCCGCTTCGGTCGCTTCGTAGGGTTGAATAGTCTGAAAGGTATAAAGCGCAATGCGGCCCTCGCATGGATCGGTCGCGAGGGTAAGATCGCCGGATTCGCCTCCGAGACTCTCGGAGAAGCTTACGGAGACGCTTTGGTCAATCTGTTCGAGAACGATCGTGAGGGATGGCGCCAGATGATGTCGAAAGATTACTGGTGGGAATTGGGCGGCGTAACCCTAACGCTAACCGGTTCTTTCGGAACCATGAATCTTCCCTCTGGAATATCGCAGGCACGCCGTAATGCCTCGCTCGAACAGATAAAAAAAGAAGCTCTCGCCGGCATTGAGAATAAAGACCTCAAATCCAAGCTGGTTGAGGTCGGCGGTCTCAATAGTATTGCCGCCCGAAGCAAAGCCTTGAGTGAAATAAACTGGACAGACCCGAGCGTCGCGAAGATGGATGCCGCGCGGGCTGTAGATTTCATCAATGCACAAACCGAGCTTGATATTCGCCAGGGAGAGCATAGCGAAACGGAGCGTCTAACTCGTATTCTTCCCACCCTGCAGCGCATATCGGAAATGGAGTATAAAGGTTCCGATGGCAAGGGAAAAAGCGGAGAGGCCGTATTTGCCGTAACGAACGAAGGGCAAGAATACTTCGTATTATCTGGTGACCTTGAAAAAGGGGCGCTTCAATGCCTTACGCCATCCGGAGAGTCAGTTAGGATCGATGCTTCTGCAATCATCCAAAAAGAGCGGATCAACCTTTCGGATCTTGTGTCGGCCGAATATGTCGACATGTTCGGCACGCAGGAAAATCAGCAGTATCTCGATAAACTCCAGACACGAGTATACGAAGCCGTGGATGCCGGTGTCGACAATCAAACGATCAACGACATTCTCCGGAAAGCTGGGTTAACGGTATACGATGTCGGCGAGGAGGTTACGACCGTGGGCGGACGCGAAGGTATCGTTTCCCGGGTATCAGGGGGAAGATACGAAGTGCTGGATAACGAAACCGGCAATGTTGAGGTATACGGATTCAACGACATTCTCCAGCCAGACCCGGCGATCGCCGAAGCGCAAAAGACATACAGCCTGTCCGTGAACACATCGGCGGCGGAGCAGAATGCGGAAACCCGTCCGGAGGTAGATGAAGCGATGGCTACGATACGGAAAGAGGTAGATGCCATAAAGAACCTCGATGATGACGTGGTATACGAAGTCATGATGAATGACGGGAACACGGCCTACATCATCAAAGGCGCCAACATCGTCTACAACCCCGAAACGGGCGAGATGGACTATGAAGCCTCGGATGCAACGGTGGTGATAAAATATGCCGACGGCACGAAAAAACTGGTTTCGACACGTTATATCGACTCGATCGCTGATTCCGTATCTGCGCAGGAGATGCTCGACGCGGCCAGGCAGGCGGCAGAGGCGACCGTTGCAGAAACCGATCGCATGGCTTCTGTAGATGAGCAGTCGGCCGTGCGCCTGACGGATGATTCGGAGGGTGTGATTGAAGCCATAAACGAGGACGGCAGCTATCGCTTTGCGATGCTGGACGAAAGCGGGGGAATGGTAACGCGGGATATTCGGCCCGAAGATATTGCAGAAATCTTACCTGCTGAAGATCAGCAAACTGCATCCGATAGCATGCTGGGCCGCTCGCTGACCGACGAGGAGGCGCAGCAGGTTGTGGCGCAGATGCAGGAGAATGCGGTGCCTGCGCCGCAGATAGAGTTGACGCCCGAGAATTGGGACGCCGAGTTCGGGGCCGACGGCATCGTAGCGACGCCGATCGGCGATGTGAAGATGGGAGAAAATCAGTATCTGAAGCTGCTGAAAAATGATCGTGGTCGACAATTCGGAATGATAACTCCGACACTTAAACAACCGGATATAATTGTTGAAGATTCGAGTCAAGCAACTGTTGGCACGACCGATCGACCAAGTTCTTATATCTTTGTAAAAACTTTTCTGAAGCCGGACGGAGAATCTGTTCGTTATTTTACGTCAGTAACAGTAAGTCAAGATGGTCTGGAAGTGGTTGTCAGCAATCACCTCAAAGAAAAAAATAGAATAAACGGATTGTTGAAAAATGGGAAGTTGCTATACCGGAACCCCGGTGGCCCGCAGAGCGAGCAAGGTCGGCAACCTGCTTCTGCGACAACTTCCCCGACAGATGGTGCCGACGTCGTTTATGATGACAAAGGTACAACATCCGCGCCGGAAAACCAAATTCCGGACGTTAATATTCCGCGGCTCAAAAACGGACAGCCTGAC
>CAMWJM010000170.1 GCA_947174575.1 uncultured Alistipes sp.
CTTGAGTACTTCGTACGTAGCGCGCGTGTCGGCCTCGGCCGAATGGGCGTCGTCCAAATCCTTGTCGCAGTAGAACTTGTAGGCGGCGACCAACGTGCGCTGCTCCTTCTTGTGGAAGATGTTCTGCACGTCGATGAATTTCCGCCGCTTGAAGTCGTCGACCTCGATGCCGGCGCGCATGAACTCCTCGACCAGCATCGGCAGGTCGAAGCGGTTGGAGTTGAATCCCCCGAAGTCGCAGCCCCGGATGAACTGTTCGAGCGATCGGGCGATCTGCGCGAACTTGGGCTGGTCGGCTACGTCGGCGTCGGTGATGCCGTGGATGGCGGTGGCTTCGGGCGGAATGGGCATGCCGGGATCGATCCGCCGGGTCTTGACGATCTCCTCGCCGTCGGGCATGACCTTGACCATCGAAATTTCGACGATGCGGTCTTTCGACGTGTCGACGCCGGTGGTTTCGAGGTCGAAGAAAACGATCGGCCGCTTCAGATTGAGCTTCATCGCGCGGGTCCTATGCGTTGATCATCATGGGCATGAGGAGCATGAGCGACGAATTGGTCTGCTTCTCGTCGTAGACCGGTTTGAAGACGCCGGCACGCGTCGAATCGGCCAACTCCACCATGACGGTCGGAGTCTCCATGTTGGAGAGGATCTCGACCAGGAACGTCGACTTAAAACCGATCGAAATCTCTTGCCCCTCGTAGCTGCACGAAATGGTTTCGTTGGCCGAAACCGAGAAGTCGATGTCCTGGGCCGTGAGGGCGATCTTGTTGTTGGAGATGTCCATGCGGATGAGGTTCGTCGTGGGGTTCGAGCAGACGGCCACGCGCTTGATGCCGTTGAGCAGCTCGATGCGGTCGACCAGCACCTTGTTGGGGTTGTTGTCGGGGATCACGGCGTTGTAGTTGGGATAGTTGCCCTCGATCAAGCGGCAGACGAGCGTGTGGCTCTTGAGCTTGAACTGGGCGTTCTTCGAGTCGAACGCCACTTCGATAGCGTCGTCCTCCTTCAGCAGCACCGACTTGAGCAGGTTGGCCGGTTTCTTGGGCAGGATGAACGAGGCGCTCACTTCGTTCTTCATTTCCGACTCGTACTTCACCAACTTGTGGGCGTCGGTGCCCACGAACGTCAGGGCACCGGGCGTCAGGCTGATGAAGATACCGTTCATTACGGGACGCAGCTCGTCGTCGGCCGTGGCGAAGATCGTCTTGTTGATGCCGGCCACGAGCGTGTCGACATCCATGTCGAGTTCCTTCTTCTCGCTGCTGAGCTGCGGCACGGCCGGGTAGCTCACGGCGCTGGCGCCGGGGATGGAGAGCGAACCGCTTTTCCAGCTGATCTTGATCTCCCAGTTTTTGTCGTTGACCTCGATGGAGAGGGGCATTTCGGGGAACTCCTTGAGCGAGTCGAGCATCAGCTTGGCCGGAGCCGCGATGGTGCCCTCGCTGTCGACGGCGTCGACCTTGATCGAGCCGACGAGCGTGGTTTCGAGGTCGGAAGTGGTGACTTTCAGGTCGCTGCCCTGGAGTTCGAGGAGGAAGTAGTCGAGGATGGGCAGCGTATTCTTGTTGCTGATGACTTTGCCGGTGGTGGCCAACAGCGAAAGCAAGGCGGAGCTGGATACTGTGAATTTCATACGTTTCTGTTTATTAAATTATTGTTGTTTGCTTCGGAAATAATGCCGGAAATGTGCGTCTGCGGGGCGGTTCACAACGTCGCCAGCTTGTCGAGCGCCATGGCGATCATCTTCCTGACGAAAGGCTTGTAGTCGGTGCAGGCGTCCAGAGCGATGCGCTGGGCGATGATCGTGCAGATCGTGGCGGCGCGGTGTCCCATGAGGGCCGCCAGACCGGCCAGTGCCGAACCCTCCATCTCGAAATTGGTGATGCGGCGGCCGCGGAAGTCGAACGACTCGATCTTCTCGTTCAGCCGGGCATCGTGGGGTTCGAGACGCACCCACCGCCCCTGCGGCGCATAGAAGCCCGGCGCGGCGATGGTCATGCCCTCGACGGTAGAGTCGCGGAAGAGTTCGAACAAAGTTTTGTCGGCGTCGATGAAATACGGACGCGGCATCTTCTCGTACCAGCCGGTATGCTCGACGAAAGCCTGCTCCAGCTCCAGGTCGCAAACGGCGTCGCGCCCCTTGTAGTAGCTCAACAGGCCGTCGAAACCGACCGACGTGCGCGAAAAGAGGAAGTCGCCTACCTCGATGTCGGGCTGAATGGCCCCCGAGGTGCCCAGACGCACCAGCGTGAGCTGCTTTTTCTCGGCTTTTTCCTGCCGCGTAGCGAAATCGACATTGGCCAGCGCGTCCAGCTCGGTCACCGAGATGTCGATGTTGCCGATGCCGATGCCGGTGGAGAGGACGGTCATGCGTTTGCCCCGGTAAGTGCCGGTCACGGTGTTGAACTCGCGGTTGGAGACCTTGCACTCGATGTTTTCGAAATGCTCGGCGACGAGGGCCACGCGACCGGGGTCGCCGACCAGGATCACGATGTCGGCCAACTGCTCGGGACGCAGATGAAGGTGGAAAATCGACCCGTCGTCGTTGATAATCAATTCGGAAGCAGGAATGGTACGCATACTCGTTCGCTTTTTGATTTTTATAATTGGCATAAAAGTAATATATTTACCTCGAATAACAAAACTTCGAAGCGAATTTTTCATTTATTATAGGTATATCAATCATTCGAATATGACCCTTATCAAATCTATTTCGGGAATCCGCGGCACCGTGGGCGGCCCTGCGGGCGACAACCTGACGCCGCCCGACATCGTGAAATTCACCACGGCCTATGCACGGCTCATGGCCCGGCGCAATCCGGGCAAAAAACTTACCATTGCCGTAGGGCGCGACGCGCGCATTTCGGGCGAGATGGTCGCCGATCTGGTCGTGGGCGCGCTGCTGGCCTGCGGTGCGGATGTGATCGACGCGGGTCTGTGCACAACCCCGGGTACGGAAATGGCCGTCATCACGCATAAGGCCGACGGCGGCATCATCATCACGGCGTCGCACAATCCGCGGCAGTGGAACGCACTGAAGCTGCTCAACGCCCGGGGCGAATTCCTCTCGGACGCCGAGGGCAAAGAGGTGCTGGCGCTGGCCGAAACGGAGGAGTACGACTACCCCGCCGTCGACGTGATCGGGCATGTCGTCGCACGCGAAGATTGCAACGCCGATCATATCCGCCGGGTGCTGGAGCTGCCGGCGGTGGATGCGGAGCTGGTGCGCGCCCGGCGCTTCAAGGTGGTGGTCGATGCGGTCAACTCGGTGGGCGGCATCGTCATGCCGCGTCTGCTGCGCGAGCTGGGTTGCGAGGTGGTCGAGCTGAACTGCGAGCCTACGGGCGACTTCGCCCACAACCCCGAGCCGCTGCCGGAGAACCTGACGCAGATCGCCGAGGCGGTCGTGCGCGAGAAGGCCGATCTGGGCATCGTGGTCGATCCGGATGTCGACCGTCTGGCGTTCGTCAATGAAGACGGCACGATGTTCGGCGAGGAATATACGCTGGTGGCCGTGGCCGACTACATCCTTTCGCTCCGGGCGGGCGACACGGTGTCGAACCTGTCGTCGTCGCGTGCGTTGCGCGACGTGACCGAAGCCCATGGCGGGCAGTATCATGCGGCGGCGGTCGGCGAAGTGAACGTGGTGGCCAAGATGAAGGAGGT
>CAMWJM010000171.1 GCA_947174575.1 uncultured Alistipes sp.
GGTCGACTATCAGGGCGGCGACCTGCGCGGCATCACGCAGCGCATCGAGGCCGGATTCTTCGACTAGCTCGGCATCTCGACCCTTTGGATTTCGCCCGTCACGCAGAATCCGCGCGATGCCTGGGGCCTCAACAAGAAGCCGTTCACCCGCTTCTCGGGCTACCACGGCTATTGGCCTATCTACACCACGCGCGTCGACGACCGCTTCGGCACGCCCGACGATCTGCACGAGCTGCTCGCCGCGGCCCATGCTCGCGGCATGAACGTCATCCTCGACTATGTGGCCAACCACTTGCACATCCATTCGCCCGTATTGCAGGCGCATCCCGACTGGGTGACGCCGCTCTATCTGCCCGACGGGCGCAAGAACCTCGAACTGTGGGACGAGGAGCGTCTCACCACATGGTTCGACGAGCATATTCCTACGCTCGACCTCGAACGTGCGGAGGTGTGCGGCCCCATGACCGATTCGGCTCTCTACTGGATCGCCGAGTACGACCTCGACGGCTTCCGCCACGACGCCTGCAAGCATATCCCCGAGAACTACTGGCGCATGCTCACCCGCAAGATGAAGACGCGCTTCCCCGATCGCGACCTCTGGCAGATCGGCGAGACTTACGGTTCGCCCGAGTTGATCGGCTCCTATGTCCGCAGCGGCATGATCGACGCCCAGTTCGACTTCAACGTCTACCACACGGCATTGGATGTCCTCACGTGCGGTCGCTCCGTGCGCGACTTGGCCGCTACGGTCGCCGAGTCGTCGGCTGCCTACGGCGCCCACCACACCATGGGCAACATCACCGGCAACCACGACAAGGCGCGCCTCGTCTCGTTGGCCGGGGGCGCCCTCTCGCCCGACGAGGATCACAAGCGGGCCGGGTGGACGCGCACCGTCGGCGTCGGCGATCCCGTGGGCTACCGCAAGCTGGCATTGATCCAGGCCCTCGATTGCACCATCCCCGGCGTGCCCTGCATCTACCAGGGCGACGAGTACGGCGAGCCGGGCGCCAACGACCCCGACAACCGGCGCATGATGCGCTTCGACGGCTATACGCCCTGCGAGCAGGCGCAGCGCGATCTGACCCGCGATTTGATCCGCCTGCGGCGCTCGTCGATGCCGCTCTTGTACGGCGACATGACCACGCTGGCCCTGACCGACGATGTGTGGGTCTTCGCCCGCGTCTACATGGGCGAATGGGCGGTCGTGGCGCTCAACTGCGGCGACCGTCCGCAGCAGGTCGAGTGCATTCTGCCGACCGGATCGGCGGAAAATCCGAAATTTAACGCTAACTTTGGAGCCGAGTTCGGCTTCCTGCCCGACGGACGGCTGCGCATCGACCTGCCTCCCGTCGGCTTCGAAATACTGACCGAAACGAAATGAAACCGATGAAACGAATTTTCCTTTCTCCGATTCTCTCCCGCGCCCTGACGGCGTTGGGCATCTGTCTGGCCGTCGTTTTCGCGGCCTGCACCCGCACCGCCGCTCCGGCCCATGCCGAGTGGACGTACGATGCCGTGCTCTATGAAATGAACGTGCGCCAGTTCACCCCCGAGGGTACTTTCGCTGCCGCCGAGGAGCGTCTCCAGCAGCTGCGTGAGCTGGGCGTCGACATCGTGTGGCTCATGCCGATCCATCCGATCGGCGAGAAGGGCCGCAAGGGGTCGCTGGGTTCCTACTATGCGATCCGCGACTACCGCGACATCAACCCCGAATTCGGCACCATGGCCGACTTCGACCGTTTTCTCGCCCGCGCCCACGAACTGGGGCTGCGCGTGATCCTCGATCATGTCGGCAACCACACTTCGCCCGATGCCGCGTGGGTCGAGGGGCAGCCCGCCGAGTGGTACGTGCGCGATTCTACGGGCGCTCCCGCCGTGCAGTACGACTGGACGGACATCGCCAAACTCAACTATGCCACCCCCGGCGTGCGCGAGGCGATGTTCGAGGTGCTGAAGTTCTGGATCGACAAGGGCGTCGACGGCTTCCGCTGCGACGTGGCCATGGAGGTGCCCCACGATTTCTGGGCGGATGCGTTCGCCCGGCTGCGTACGATCCGGCCCGATTTGTTCTTCTTGGCCGAGGCCGAGGGGCCGCAGTTCCATGCCGACGGCTTCGATGCCACCTACGGCTGGGATTTGCACCACGTGTTGAACGACATCGCCCAGGGCAAGAAGTCCGCCGCCGATCTGCGGGAGCTGCTGGCCCGGTATGCTGAGGAGTATCCCGCGTCGGCGTTCCGCATGATGTTCACGTCGAACCACGACGAAAATTCGTGGAACGGCACCGAGTTCGAGCGCATGGGCGATGCCGCCGCCGCGCTGGCTGCGCTGACCTATGTGCTGCCGCAGAGCCTGCCGCTGATCTACACGGGGCAGGAGATCGGCTACGACCATCGGTTCGCTTTCTTCGAGAAAGACCCCATGCCTGCCTGGGAGTCTAACGAGTGGACGGCGTTCTATGCGAAGCTCAACGCCCTGCGTCATGCCCACCCCGCGCTGGCGAGCGGCGAGGCCGGCGGTACGATGTCCTATATGGGTGGCGTCGTGGCCGACGTGCTGGCCTTCACCCGCACGCTGGGCGACGACCGGGTGGTTTGTCTGTTCAACCTTTCGGGCGCCTCGCAGCCGGTGATCCCCACCGTCGAGGTCGGGGGCGACTACACCGATGCCCTCGCCGGCACTCCGCGCACGATCGTCCCGGGCGAAGAGTTCGCCCTCGGGCCGTGGGAATACGCTGTTTTGGTGGAACGTGCTATTTGATTCATAATTCATAATGCACAATTCACAATTATACAGGCTGTTCGAGGGACGGAATGCCACTTCGCCGCAGTTCGGATTTCCCGTTCCGGGCGATCGAAGTAGAATCGTGCATTATAGAATTATGAATTGTGAATTGTGAATTGTGAATTCTTCTGTTATGTTGCATCCCGACTGGAGTTATCAGGCTGTCGTCTATGAAATGAACGTGCGTCAGCTCACGCCCGAGGGTACGTTGCGGGCCGCTGCCGCGCGGCTGCCGTTTTTGCGCGACTTGGGCATCGACGTCGTGTGGCTCATGCCCGTCTATCCGATCGGCGTCGAGGGCCGTAAGGGGTCGCTGGGGTCGTATTACTCCGTGCGCGACTATTGCGCCGTCAACCCCGAGCTGGGGTCGATGGCCGATTTCGATCTATTCGTCGCCGAGGCGCATCGGCTCGGGATGAAAGTGCTGCTCGACTGGGTCGCCAACCACACGGCCCGCGACGCCCGCTGGATCGCGGAGCACCCCGACTACTACGTTTACGATGCCGAGGGGCTGCCCCTCGTGCCCTGGGACTGGACGGATACGGCCAAGCTCGACTACGCGAATCCCGCCGTGTGGGAGGCCCAGGCCGAGGCCATGGAGTTCTGGCTTCGGGAGCATGCCGTCGACGGCTTCCGCTGCGACATGGCCATGCTGGTGCCCGTCGAGTTCTGGAACCGCACCGTGCGGCGGCTGCGGCGGGCGAATCCCGATCTGTTCATGCTGGCCGAGGCCGAGCAGACCGACCTTTTCGACGAGGGGGCTTTCGACGCCTGCTATGCGTGGGAGATGCACCACCTGATGGTCGACGTGGCGCAGCAGCGCACTCGCGTCACCGCCTTGCGCGACTACATCTATGC
>CAMWJM010000172.1 GCA_947174575.1 uncultured Alistipes sp.
CCGCGTGGCTGGTGGGCGCGGATAGGTGTATAAGCGTCAGCCCGACCAGAGCGTCGGCGTGTCGCTCTTCGCCTGGCTGAAATCCGAGCTCGACGACTTGACCGGCGAGGCTTCGCACCTCAAGGAGCCGCACACGCAGAACTATCCCCGTGTCGACAAGGGTGCAGCCTACGGTCTGCTGGCCCGCCTGTGTCTCACCCACAAAACCTATCTGGGCGAGGAGAGCGACTACTACTACACCGCTGCCAAGAAAGCTGCCAAAGAGGTCATCAATGCATATACTCTTTGCCCCGATTACGAGGCGCTCTTTATGGGCGACAACGGCGAGAATCCCGATGCGCGGAATGAGATCGTCTACGCTTCGTGCTACGACGCTACCCGCACCCAGTCCTACGGCGGCGCCACCTATCTGATCGCTGCCAGCCAGGGCAACCTCAAGGACGGCGATAAGAAGCGTCTCGGCACGACCGAGGCGTGGAGCGGTCTCGTTACGTCGACGGAGTTCGTCGCCAAGCTCATCGGGCAGGGCAATGCCGATGCCGCCGAGGCCGGGGCCGAACCCACGTTCACCTCGGTCGACAAGCGCGCCCTCGTTTCGCTGCGCTTCTCCGACGACAAGACCATGAACGGCTCCGACTTCACCGCCGGCTGGCACGTCTGGAAGTTCAACAACAACCGCTTCCTCGACCCCGAGACCGATTATTCCGAGCGCGACAAATTCGTCTCGATCGACTTCCCGATGATCCGCGCCGCCGAAATGTATCTGGCCTATGCCGAGGCTCAAGCCCGCATCGACGGCGGCACGACCTCCGACGAGACGGCTGTAGGCTACATCGCCGAGCTGCAGCAGCGTGCAGGTGTTCCTGTGGCTTCCCAGGTTTTGGGTCCGGTGACGCTCGAAAACATCTTCGACGAGATCACCCGCGAGCTGTATTGGGAGGGCTTCCGCCGCACGACGCTCATCCGCTTCGACAAATTCACGTCGGGCAGCTACCTCTGGCCGCTCAAGGGCGGCGTGGCTTCGGGCCAGGCGCTTTCCGACCACCTCAAGCTCTTCCCGCTGCCGGCCGACGACATGCAGGTCAACGACAACTTGGTGCAGAACCCCGGTTATTAGTATTCATCCCTAAATTTTGCATACGATGAAATTCCTGAAATATATTTCCTGCGCGGCCGCGGCTTTGGCGCTGTTCGCCTGCCAGGAGGTCGACAAGACCTGCGCCCTGCCGGCCGATCGGGTCGAGGCGCCCGTCATGGACGAGCATTCCGACATCGTCATCGATGCCGACAACCTCTCGTCCGAGGTGACTTTCACGTGGAGCGCCGTCGACTACGGCTACTATGCCGCCGTCTCCTACGCCCTCTACTGTGTCTACGGCGAGTCCGATCCCTACCAGATCGGCGAGTCCTACACCACCTCCTACACCCTCACCAAGGAGGCACTGAACAATGCGCTGGTCAACGACAAGGGCCTCGCCGTGCCGGCCGAGGCGACTTCTACGGTCTTCTTCTACATCGTCTCGTCGATTTCGACCGCCTCCGACAGCGACTACGCCAAGCAGTCCAACGTCGTCGCGCTCGACGTCACCACCGTCAAGTCGACGTCGGCTCCGTGGGTGCGCCGCCCGCTCTATGTGCCCGGCGCGCATCAGGGCTGGTCGCCTTCGACGGCTCCCGTGCTGTGGGAGAACGGCGAGAACAGCGACGTCTACGAGGGCCCCGTCTACCTCGTGCAGGCCGATCCCGAAGCCAAGACGTGCGATTTCAAGTTCACCGACACACCGAGCTGGGACGGCGGCAACTTCGGCACGAGCCTCGACGCCCTGGAGAACGGCGGCGGCTCGGGCAACCTCACGGCCGAAGCCGGCACCTACTGGGTCAAGGTTACGTTGGACGCCGACCATTCGACCGGCTCGGTCAAGCTGACCCCCATTACGGCGATCAGCGTCGTCGGTGCGTATAACGATTGGGGCGCTACGCCCGATGTCGACATGACGCTGGCCGGTCTGCCGACCGATCCCGACGATCCCGATTTCGAGGCCAAGCACAATGCCGCCGTCAACGCGCAGGTTTGGGAGTGCACGATCCCCGGCTTCACGGGCGGCGAGTTCAAGTTCCGGCTCGACCACGACTGGGCCGACAGCTGGGGCGGCGACAACCTCGACCACATCGACTACAACGGCAGCAACTGCTCGACTTCTGTCATGGGCGACGTGGACGTGCGTTTCACCATCGACTTCCACGGCGACATCGCCGCGCTGGCCGAGGATACGACCAACCCGTCGCCCGTTTCGGCTACGGTCGAAAAGGTGACCGAGTAAATGTTTCGCGGTTTCGGGGCGGCCTTGCCGCCGCCCCGGGCCTCAAAACCTTAAAACAACAAAAACACCATGAAACTTCTGAAATATATTTTGTCGGCCGTTGCGCTTTTGTCGCTCGTCGCGGCCTGCAACCACGATCCCGACGAACTCGTTTTGCCGGCTACCGATCTTTCGATCGCCAACCACGGCAAGGTCGTCGTCAACGGCCTGACCATCGACGAGGATTTCACCCTCACGTGGTCGCCCGTCCGCTTCGCTGCTCCGACCGCTGTCGAATATACGGTGGAGGTCGGCGCCATTTTCCCGGATTATCCCGTCGCGCCGCAGGAGTACTACGACGGTTATATCTTGTTGGGTACCACCGAGGCCACCCATTTCACCTGCAAGAATTCCGAGCTTTTCGACTTGCTGGGCATCTCGCTTACGGGCAACTACGATGTCGAATTCCGTGTGACGGCCGCTTCCGCAGCCGGCGAATCCAAGCAGAAGTCGATCGTCGTGCCGTTCGAGTATACGAAGATCACCTATCTGTGGATCCCCGGCGCTTACCAGGGCTGGGACTTCGCCAAGCCCATTTCGCGCCTCTTGCAGGGCGATGACGGCATCTTCCGCGGCTTCGTCCATCTGCCCGAGGGCGGCGAATTCAAGTTCTCGTCGCAGCCCGACTGGGACGGCACCGCTTACGGCCCCGGCGAGGAGGTGGGTACGCTGACCACCGACGGCGATGCCGGCAACCTTTCGGCTGCCGCAGGTCTCTACTATGTCGAGCTCGACGCCGAAGCCTTGACCTATGTCCTGCTGCCGTTGGAGAGCGTGTCGCTCATTGGCGAGGGCGTCGGCGGCTGGGACGACGGCGACGATGTCGAAATGGCTTACGACCCTGCCTCCAAATCGTGGGTCGGCTTCGCCGATGCCGTGGCCGGCGGCGAATACAAGGTGCGCTTCAACAAGGCGTGGAACATCGTTGACGGCGACAAGGAGTACGACTGCTCGCTCGGCGGCGATCCCGCAGCATTGGCATTCAAGGGCGCAAACCTCTCCGTCGAGGGCGAGGGCGGCATCACGGCCTTCACGCTCTCGATCTTCGACTATCCCTACCACATCGCCGAGGGTGCCGCCGAGGAGAAGGACGACGGGCTCTACGTCGCCAGCTCGGCCAGCGACTGGAACTACCTCGCCGCCACGAAACTCTCGTTGCTCGAGGAGGGCAAGTTCTACGGTCTCGTGAACTTCCTCGGCGCCGCGTCGCCCGAAATCCTGCTTGCCCGCCTGCAGACCCCGCTGGGCACCCGCTTCGGCGGCAGTGCTTCG
>CAMWJM010000173.1 GCA_947174575.1 uncultured Alistipes sp.
GCGCAGGATGTCGCGCAGCAGGAAGTCGTTGCCCGTCGAGGGGATGCCGTCGATCTCGTTGAACGAGGTCATGAGCGTGAGCGCTCCGGCGTCGACGCAGGCCTTGAATGCCGGGAGGTAGGTGTTGCGCAGCGAGCGTTCCGAAATCATCGTCGAGTTGTAGTCGCGGCCTCCCTCGGCAGCGCCGTAGCCCACGAAGTGCTTGATGCAGGCGGCCATCGACGTGGGATCGGCATAGTCGTCGCCCTGGTAGCCCTTGACCATCGCCGCACCCATCTGCGCATCGAGATAGGGGTCTTCGCCCGAACCCTCGGCCACACGGCCCCAGCGGGGATCGCGGGCGATGTCGAGCATCGGCGAGAATGTCCAGCGCACGCCCGAAGCCGTGGCCTCGACAGCTGCCGCGCGGGCACCCTGCTCGACGAGCGCGGGGTCGAACGTCGAGGCCAGACCCAGCGGAATGGGGAAGATCGTGCGGAAGCCGTGGATCACGTCGCGGCCCACCAGAATCGGAATATGCAGGCGGCTCTCTTCGACGGCGGCCCGCTGCACGGCGTTGATCTCGACGGGATCGACGCAGTTGAGGATCGAGCCGATTTCGCCTTTGGCGGCCGCTTCCGTCAGGTCGTAGCCGCCCGAAACCTGGTGCATTTGTCCGATCTTTTCGCGCAGGGTCATCTGCGCGAGCAGTTCGTCGACGCGGCGGTCTATGTCGCTTTTGGGCGTGCAGCCGACGGCCGCGAGGACGGCAAGGGTCAGGGAAGCCGTATACTTGATGATTTTCATTCGATTAGCGTTTTGAGGTTTATTCGTTTTTCTTGAATACGCGTACGTAGTCCACTTCGTAGGTGGCGGGCAGCGCCGTTTCGTCGATGCCTTCGGCACCGCCCCAGTCGCCGCCCCACGCCAGGTTGAGCTTCAGGTAGAACGGGTTGAAGAAAGGCCACGTGTCGTAGTTGCCCTTGCCGTCGTTGGCGAAGCGCAGGTGCTCCTCGCCGTCGAAGATGAAGCGCAGGTAGTCGGCCGTCCACTCCACGGCATAGGTGTGGAACTCGGTTTGAGCCGTGGACAGGAGAAATTCGTGGGTCTTCTGCGTGCCTTTGGGGTGGTTGTAGGCGTTGCAGTGGATGCTCGACGAGACATAGTTGGGGTGGTAGCCCACCTCCTCCATGATGTCGATTTCGCCGTCGCCGGGCCACGTCTTGAAGTTTTTGGGCATCATCCAGAACGCGGGCCACGTGCCTTTGCCCGTGCAGAGCTTCAGACGGGCTTCGAAGTAGCCGTAAGTCCAACTCTCGACGGTGTTCATGCGGATGGAGCGGACTTTGCCGGCGATCTTCTTGGCGATGATCTTGAGCGTGCCGTTCGATATGAGGGCCAGCTTTTCGCCCTGATACTGACCGCCCGACACGTAGTCCTGCAGCTCGTGATTGCCCCAGCCGCCGTCGCCGGTCTCGTACCACCATTTCGAGGTGTCGGGCAGCGATTCGCCCGAGGCGTTGAACTCGTCGGCCCACACGAGGCGGTAGCCGACGGGCGTCGGGATTTCGGGTTCGACATATCGGGCGCCCTCGGGCTTCGAGAAGCCGGCGGCGGGGGCGGCGAATCCCGTCCAGACATAGATTTTTTCCAGCTCGGGATTGTCCGTCGCATCGAACGTCCGAAGGCCGGGCAGGCTCTGGATGTCGATCTCCGTCAAGCGGTTGCCCGAGCAGTCGAGGTAGGTCAGCCGCGTGAGGCCCGAGAGGTCGAGGTCGGTCAGCTCGTTGTTCGAGCAGTCCAGATAGACGAGGTGCTTGAACGCAGTGCTCAATTCGGCCATCGAACGGATGCCGCGGCCCGCGGCTTCGATGCGCGTTACGGCCGCCGCTTCCTTGGTGCTCAACACGCCGTCGCCGTCGGTGTCGAAGTTTTCGAGCAGATAAGCCCTGAACGCCGGGTCGGCGATCTCGACCGCCTCGACCTTGTAATGCTGCGAGACGGGCAGGAATTTCTTGTCGCTGCCGATGCGGAAGACGAGGTTGGCGGAGCGGGAATCGCCCGTTTTGTTCGCGTCGATCGTCACCTTGACGGTCGACGTGCCGGCCGTGCCGCCGCTCGGGGCGACGCGGCACCACGACGTGTCGTCGGACGATACGCCCCAGTCGGCCGTGGCCTCGACGGCGACGGTCTGCACGGAAGCCTCGTCGGTCAGCATCAGCGTTTCGGGGCTGAACGCGAGTTCGCCGCCCGCGGCGGGTGTCGAATCGTCCGAACCGGAGCAGGCGCCTATGAGCAGGGCCGCAGCCGCGAATAACGTATGAAGCATGGATTTCATGGGTTGAAGCTAATGAAAAATTGGGAAAAATGAAAAAAGGGAGCGGAACCACAATCGGTTCCGTTCCCTTTCGTGCGGTTTATTTCAGCTCGCCGGTCTGGTGCTCCTGGAAGAGGATGTTCTTGATCGTCGCTACGGTGCCGGCCTCGCAGCCGCCGAAGTCGAGCGCGAGCTTCAGCGCCGGAATATCCTTGCCGGGAAAGCGGCCTACCTGGTAGAGAAGCTCCTCGTCGGCGAACACCTCATGACGGTCGGCGAAGTAGAACGTATCGTCGTCATCGGCCTGGGTGAGCTTGATCGTTACGCCCGGGTGGTCTTTCGTGCAGGTGATCGAGATGCTGAAGTCGTAGTACTTGTCGGCCGATGTCGAAAGATCGGCAGTCGTCAGCGTGAACTGACCCTGCCACTGCGCCTCCGTCGCGTCGTCCATCGTGAGGATGTAGGTGCGGCCCTCGTGCGTGTAGTCGGGGTCGGCGATCTGGCTCCAGCCGGCGTCGGCGAACCAGAAAGTAGGCTCGATGTCGGTCGGCCACAGGTTGGCGGCCGATTCGGGGTCGAAGAGCGTCGGGCCTACAGGCTCCGCAGCCTCTACCGACATGTCGAGCGTGCCGTCGTTGTCGACGAACGTGAAGGTGTAGAGACCCGCCGTCGCGCCGTCGGTGGCGATGTTGCCGTCTTCGTTGGGAATGTGGAACAGACCGTTGCCCTCGATCGTGCCGTAGTTCTCCTGTTTCCACTCCTGGCCCCAGTTGTCCTGACCGTAGACCTTGATCGTACCTTCGGCGTCCATATAGAGGGTGATGCGGTAGGTCGTTGCGTCGATGCGGGCGCAGGGCAGGGCGTTTTCGGTCGTCCAGCCGATGAGGTTGGAGAGCGAGGGCTTGCCGCCGCCGTCGCCGATGATCCAGAGGGCGCCGGCGTTCTCGTAGGTCGCAGGCTCGCCGTTCTTGAGCGGGAGCACCTTGAGCCACTTGCCGTTCCAGATGACGCGGTATTCGCCGTCTACGGCGTTGAACTTGAGCGTCGAAGCGTCTACGTAGGTGAAGAAGTCGGGGTCTACCCAGATCGTCGAGAGGTCGATGCCCTTGACGGCGATTTCGTCGCCCTGCACGAGGTCGGTCTCGACCATGCCGTTCGAGAAGCCGATGCCGTTGAACATCTCGTCGGCCTCCTCGCCGCCGCCTGCGGGCACGAAGTCGTAGTGCCATGCGATGCTGCCGTCGTCGGCGCACATCTTGATTTCGCGGCGCAGGGCCGAGGTCGAGGTGTCGAGCAATTTGTAGCGCGGCGTGTCGAGCG
>CAMWJM010000174.1 GCA_947174575.1 uncultured Alistipes sp.
GATAATATAGCCGATATATTGATTATTGGGCGTAAATACTCCGTATAAAGGAGAGACTATAACATTATATAGATTGAAATTTTGTTTGACAATACCATATGGGAAATCACCCGTAGGACTTTTTGTATAAACCACATCGTATGGTTTAACCAATTTATAATGCGATGTATCGTCTGCCGAAAAAGATCGTCCCAAATATTCGATTTGATTGACAATTCCTTTTGACAGTGAAACAGAGTACACTTCACTTATTCCGTCACTCTTTTGCCTATATTCTACTAAATAATCGGATAATGGTTTTAAGTCCCAGCCTTTATGCCCCGAAAATTCCGGAAACCGCAAGGCCGGAACAATTCCTTGCAGCGTATTTTTTTCGTTAGTTTTCATAAGCCGAAAGTCCTGATATTTCGTGGCCGTCGGCCAGTCGTTTCAACATGGGGACAAGGTCGTCCATCAATGCCAGCTCCTTTTTAGTACGTTCTCTCCAACCCAAACCGAGCGGGGCGAGCAGATCGCCGAGTTGCTCGCCGTCGAAGATTTCGCGCTCGACGATCTCCCGGACGAACGCATCCAAAGCCGAAAACACCAATCCGTATTTGGCAGCTATTGCCGTAATCTCGTTTTTATATTTTTCCGCCTTGAAAAGCTCGTAGCCATCCTTAATTTCCTGTTCGGTTTTACCGTTGATTTTATCAAGGTCGAGATTATTGATGTAGTCGACGATATCCTCTTTCTCCTCCATCAAATTCGCACTCGATGCGACCAATGCAATAAGCTGGTCTTTCGTAATTCGCTTTTTAGCCGTGCTGCGGTGCGTATATCGGGCGATAAGCCCCATGATATAGTCGTAGTCGATGATTGCCGAAGCGAACAGCACGAATTCGAAATCGAGCTCCTCGATTTGCGGGCTTACGGGTTCTCCGCCCCGTTTCTCGCGCCGCTTTTTCAACTGCCGAGCAGTGTCGAGATACATGCCTCTGAATGCACGAAGCGCATCTTCGGGCAACAACGATTCGATTTTGGCTTTGTCGTTCGACTGAATATCCGTGTACTGCTCCAACTGCGTCCGAAACCGCTGCACTTCTTTGAAGCAGTTGATAAATCCGGCACGCGCTTCGTCGCCGCGGAGGTTGCTAACCTCTTCGGGTTTGCACTCCAATCCATGCGACTGCATGAACGTCTCCAATTTGGAGATGGCCTCTTCGTATTTCTCGATAACTTTCGGTGCCGGATCGACCAGCCAGATTCGTTTAGGATCTTCCTTGGTTTTCTCTCCGGAGAAACGGGCGATCGCTTCGTCGACCGCGGCTTCCTGCCCACGGAAATCGAGGATATTGCCGTAAGGTTTCGTATCGTTCAGAATGCGGTTCGTACGCGAAAAAGCCTGAATCAAACCATGCCATTTCAGATTCTTATCGACATATAATGTATTGAGGTATTTGGAGTCGAATCCGGTCAACAGCATGTCGACAACGATGGTGATATCGATCTTGTCCTTGTGCGGGACATCCCGGTTGCTGTATTTCTGCGACTTGATACGTCCCTGAATATCCTGATAGTAGGCATCGAATTCCGTAATTGCGTGATTCGTCCCATATTGCCGATTGTAATCGTCGATAATCCGACTCAAAGCAGCTTTTTTCTTGTCGGGGTCTTTCTGGTTGTCGAAACGCTCCTGATGCAAATCCTCCTGAATCTGCAGCACATCCTTGTTTCCTTCCGCCGGAGGCGAGAAGACGCAAGCGATATTCAGCGGTTCGTATTCGGGCGATTCGGTCTGCCGCTCCTGCTGAACCGTCTTGAACAGATTATAATATTCGATTGCTTCATCTATGCTGCCAGTCGCCATGATAGCATTGAAACGGCGAGAATCCGTAGCCGCATCGTGGCGATTTAATATCGCATCTACAATCGCTCGCTTCGTAATCGTACTACCGGTTTGCTGATTCTCTCCGTCGGGTTTGAAATAGTCGATGTGAAATCGCAGTACGTTGTTGTCTTCGATCGCATGAGTAATCGTATAGGTATGCAATGGTTTTTCGAAGATATCGGCCGTTGTCTTATAAGAGCCTTGTTCGCCGTCTACTTGTATGAGTGTCGAATTTTCGTCGAAAATAGGTGTGCCCGTAAATCCGAAGAGTTGAGAGTTCGGGAAGAACTCTTTTATCGCCTTGTGATTACGTCCGAACTGGGAGCGGTGGCATTCGTCGAAAATAAAGACGAATCGTTTGTTTCTTAACGGTTGCAGGCGCTCCTGATAATTTTTCTTGTGCTTCGGGTCGAGGGCGATGCCCAGCTTCTGGATAGTCGTTACGATTACTTTATCGGCATAATCGTCCGACAGCATCCGTCGAACCAGAGTTTCCGTATTGGTATTCTCTTCGACGCAATTCTCCTGAAACCGGTTGAACTCCTCGCGGGTTTGACGATCCAAATCTTTCCGGTCAACAACGAACAGACATTTGTCGATATCCGGATTGTCTTTCATCAAAGTGGAAGCCTTGAACGAAGTGAGCGTTTTGCCGCTACCTGTCGTATGCCAGATATAGCCGTTCCCACGATTTTGATGCACACAATCCATAATTGCTTTTACGGCATAAATCTGATACGGGCGCATAATCAACAGCTTTTGCTCGCTCGCGACCAGCACCATATAGAGACTGATCATCTTGCCGAGTTCGCATTTGGCAAGTACGGCGCTCGAAAAAGCATCGAGGTTGGTTATCTTCGTATTTCGCTCCGTCGCATACTGGTACACCGGGAGAAATTGTTCATCCGCGTTGAAAGAAAAATGCTGGTTGTTGTTATTCGTGAAATAGTAGGTATTGCTTTGGTTGCTGACGATGAACAGCTGGATAAAGCAGAGCAGGGATTTCGTGTAGCCATTTCCCGGATCATTTTTGTAATCCACGATTTGCTGCATGGCACGCCGCGGACTGACATCGTAGTTTTTCAGTTCGACCTGCACGACCGGAATGCCGTTAATCAACAGTATGACATCATAGCGATGGTGGCTGTTGTCGGTATTCATCCGCAACTGGTTGATTACCTCGTAATCGTTTTTACACCAGTCCTTGATATTGACCAATGTATACTGCAACGGTGTTCCGTCTTCGCGTATGAACGTGTTTCGCTCGCGCAATCTCTTGGATGATGCGAAAACATCGGGATTGATGATCTCTTCGAGCAGCCGATCGAATTCTGAATCAGACAACTGGACGCGGTTCAAAGCCTCGAATTTTTGTCTGAAATTTGCCACGAGGGAGTCTCTGTCGTGAATATCATCACGATAGACATATTTTAATTGTTCTGTAAGCTTCCGAATAAAACTTTCTTCTATTTGCTTCTCTCGATTCATATTGTTCTATTGAGTTTAGAACACACCCAATTAAGCACAAATATAAGCAAATTATTTAGTTCTCATCCCAAGCAAGTGCTAATATAAAACATAATTATTTCTTTTTTATTGAGTTGGCTTTGTTCGTTAGATTTTCTGCTTCTTGTTCTTTGCGCCTCGCTTGTTCTTCCAACTGAACTTTTCGTTGTGTGGTTCGTTCGATTCTCGCACCTTTTCTCGCCTCGGCAGAGCCTGTGCAAGCACGTCTCTGC
>CAMWJM010000175.1 GCA_947174575.1 uncultured Alistipes sp.
CATTTCTGGTAGCCCGTGCGGCGTTTTTTCTTGAACACCAAGACTTTGGAATCTTTGAGGTGTTTCAGAATCTTGCATTTCACTTCGGCGCCTTTCACTACAGGTGCGCCTACTTTGACCTGACCGTCGTTGTCTGCGAGCAGGACTTTGTCGAAACTTACGGACGAATTCTCTTCGCCCTGAAGACGGTGGACATAAAGTTTCCGACCTTTTTCAGCTTTGAATTGCTGGCCTGCGATCTCTACTATAACGTACATTGAATGCGATGGTTATGTTGTGACACATAATTCGAGGTGCAAATATACGCATATTTATCGTATAAACAACACTCCCGGGAACTTTTTTTCTGCCGATCGGCCTCTGGCATGGTTTTGGGCCGGCTGGCGCGTGCCGGCGAGCGAGCCGGAGGATTGCCATGCAACGGATATTGATAGCTTCTGACGACGAATTCGCCCGCGAACTGATCCGCCTGACGCTGGTCGGTCTGGGGGCCGAAGTGCGCTGCTCGTGCTGCGGCGAGGCGATGGAGCGGCTGTGCGCCCGGGTGCTGTTCGACCTGGTGATCGTGTTGCGCACGGCGCCGTTTTTCTGCGGCCGCGAGACGATCGGACGCCTGCGGCCCGAGGGGTTGCGGCGCCCGACGATCTATGTGATTTCGTGGCAGCAGGCCGAACGCACGGTGTTGAGCCTCTTGGAGTGCGGGGTGGATCAGTATCTCACCTTTCCGTTGAGCCTGCAGCGATTGCGGGCCAAGGTGGCCGATAACTTGACGGGAAAACGCCTATGAATCCGTTCGATACGATAGGTGCCGCGATCGCAGCCGTTGCGGCCGGGGTGTCGCTGGCGCTGTTGCTGGGCGAGACTCTGCGTCGGCGGCGCGAGGCGGGGCGCGACGATATTTTGCGGCGGCGCTATCTGCGGATCGCGATGTGCGCGCTCCATGCCGACGACGGTGCGGTGCCGCGCTTCCCGATGTTGCACCGGGCGGGGGCGCGCCTGCTGCTGGCGGAGACGCTGGCGGGAATCGTGACGATGACCTACGGGCTGGACGGGACGGTGTTGCGCCGGATCGTGGAGGCTTATGGGCTGGACGAGTGGCTGTTGTGCCGGGTGCGGCGCTCGCAGGGCTATCGTCGGGCGCGCTATCTGTCGCTGCTGGCTGCGCTGCCGGCGGACGAGTCGATTGCAGGGCGTGTTGTGCGCTATGGCAATAGTCGTTGCCGTAGCGTGCGTTTCCAGGCGCTGCTGGCAGGGTTGGCAGCCGATCCGACATCGGCGCTGCGGCGCATGGAGGAGTATGCGGAGCCGTTCAGCGAAGCGGAGGTGGCGCAGATCTTGGCGCTGCTGCGGCGGGGCGTGCTGCCGGTGGCCTACGAACCGCTGGTGATGTCGCCCTGCGGCAACCTGCGGCGCGTGGGGTTGAGCATCGTCCGCCAATTCGGCATCGAGGAGGCCGAACCCCGGCTGCTGCGGATCGTGGCCGACGAACCGGCTTCGGCTTTGAGCGCCGAGGCGCTCTACACGCTGTGCTCGCTGCGCCGGCCGTTGATCCGTCGCGAAGTGCGCGACCGTGTGGAGCGAATGGGTGCGGCCGAGCGCCGGGCCTTGATCCGCTATATGGCGCGGGAGAACTATTCGCCGCGCTTCCTGCATCGGATTTTCGACGAGGGCGAATGCCTCTATTACGAAACGATCGTACGATCCTATAAACGAACTTTGGCATGACGGAATCGGTGATGACGGCGGTGGCCCTGGGGGCGATCGCGGGTGCGGGCGCGTTGGTGGCGAGGCTCGCTCGGGCGCGCAACGAACGGCTGCTGCGGAGGGGACTCCGCGGCGCGGCGACGGCGATCGACGGCCCGGGCATCTCGGTGCTGTGCAGCGGGGTGCGGCAGGCGGGGCAGCTCGAAAACCTGCTGGCGACCGAACTGGTCGACTACGAGGTGATCGCAACGGTCGATGCGGCGCACTATCCGGCGTGTTTCGAGGCGCTGGTGAGCCGCTATCGGATGATTCGGGTGGAGTCGGTACCCTCGGAGGAGTTCCCGGCCCGCGAAGTGCGGAGTATGTGGCGCTCGCGCAAACGCTGCTTCCGCCGGTTGGTGTTGCTCGATCGTGAGGGTACGGCTCCGGCGGAGGATTTCGATGCTGCGGCGTCGGTGGCAGCCTACGACTGGCTGCTGCCGGTGCGGCGGGGCGAATGGCTATTGCCGGGCGCGGTGGAACGGCTGGCCGAGCGGCTGGCCGAGCGGCAGCCGGGCGACGTTGAAGCTGTGTGTCCGCGGGTGGGCGAGCCGTGTGCGGCGGTGCGGCGCGAAGCGGTTGCTGCTGCAGGCGGATTCGCGGGGCGGATCGGGCGGCAGGTGCCGCGTCGCAGGCGTCTGATGCTGTGGGAGCCGCTGTTGTATCGATCCCATGTGCCCGGGAGAGGTCTGTCGCGTCGGCTGCGCTGGCCGGCGGGGGTGCTGCTGGTGGGCGGCATCGCGTTGGCTGCGCTCGCAGGACGCTGGGCCGAGGTGGCGCTGCTGCTGGCGGCGGCGACGGTGTGGTGCGTGGCGGCGCTGGCGACGATGTGGATGACCGAAATGGCCGGACTGAAAGATCGGGACGCGGAGGAGAGCGGAATCCGCTGCAAATTCGGCGTGAAAAATTTCCTGCTCTTCTGAAATTTCGCTAACTTTACCATGACAAGCAAACACAACGATTCCCGAATCCGTACGACGATGATAAACGACGATGTGAAAGCGTATCTGCTGCCTCCGCTCTTCAATGCGGCGGTGCGGGCGGGCGCTGCGATCATGCAGATTTACAAGAACAGAGACGATTACGACATCGGCCTGAAGAGCGACCGCACGCCGATCACGGTGGCCGACCGCCTGGCCCACAAGACGATCCGCGAATGTCTGGGGCCGACGCGTATCCCGGTGTTGAGCGAGGAGGGGCGCGAAATGCGCTACGAGGAGCGGCGCAACTGGGAACTCTACTGGCTGGTCGATCCGCTGGACGGCACGCTGGAGTTCATCAAGGGCAACAACGAATTCACGGTGAACATCGCCCTGATGGAGAACAACGCCTGCATCGGGGCGGTGATCTATGTGCCTTATTATGAAAAGATGTATGTCGCGGGACGCAGTTCGGGGGCCTATCTCAAGGAGCATGTCGCGCCCGCGGCCGATGCGGCGTATACCTACGAAGAGATCGTGAGCGCGTGGCGGCGTCTGCCTTTCGAGCGGGAGCCGCGACGGACGGGGCTGCGCGTGGCGGTGTCGCGGTCGCACCAGACGCCCGAGACGCATCGGCATATCGACCTCTTGCGCGAGAAACATCCCGATTTGGAGGTGGTGGAGCAAGGCAGCTCCTACAAATTCTGTCTGCTGGCCGAGGGGAGTGTGGATTACTATGTTCGCACGACGCACACTTACGAGTGGGACACGGCGGCGGGCGAACTGATCCTGGCGGAAGCGGGCGGCACGACGCGCTCGTTGCCCGACGACCGCGAGCTGCGCTACAACGAAGAAGACCTGCGCAACCCCTGGTTCGTCTGCCGGTCGAAATTCTGTAAATTGTAGTTCGGTCGCTCGCTTTTCGGCGGGCGGTTCGGG
>CAMWJM010000176.1 GCA_947174575.1 uncultured Alistipes sp.
TTCCTGCTCAAGGAGACGCCCCCCACCCCCACGCTCTACAACCTGCTCTACAACGGCACGCGGATTCCGCTGCTCCTGGCCGGGGACGACCGGGTGACCGTGAGCGCCGTGGGCAGCGTGCTGCGCAACTACACGGTCGAAGGCTCCACCGAATCGGAGCTGCTGCGCGAATTCTACCAGGCCTATGCCGGCGGGGCGCAGCGGCTCGATGCGATCGCCGCCCGCTTCGCCCGCACGGGCCTGACGGAGACCGAGCGTCAGGCGCTCAACCGCGAGTATACGGCCGAATATTTCCGCATCCGCCGCGAGCAGCTGCGCTTCATCGTCGAGAACAAGGCGTCGCTGGCCGCCGTCTATGCCCTCTACCAGCGTCTGCCGGGCGACGCCCACCTGTTCAACGGCGACAGCGACGTGGTCTACTACCGCACCGTGGCCGAGGCGATCGAAAAGAGCTACCCCTCGTCGCCCTATCTGCAGCCGCTGTTGGGCGAAATCGCCCGCATGGACGCCCGCATCAGTCTGGCTTCGCAGGTGACCGAAACGACCTATCCCGATCTGGAACTCCCCGACATCTATGGCCGGAAAATCCGTCTTTCGTCGCTCGCGGGCAAAGTCGTGCTGCTCGACTTCTGGTCGGCCGAACTGGGCAACAGCAACACGCTCAACGCCGAGCTGAAAGAGACCTACCGCAAATATGCCGACGCCCCGACGCCGCTGGAGGTCTACCAGGTGGCGATCGACACATCGAAACCCCTGTGGATCACGGCCGTGCAGGAGCAGCAGCTGCCCTGGATCTCGGTGAGCGATCTGCGCGGCCGGGCCTCGACGGCCCTGGGGCTGTACAACGTGCGGAAACTCCCGGCCAACTTCCTGATCGACAAGAACGGCACGATCGTCGCCAAGGACATCTACGGCAAGAGTCTGGAAAAGAAGCTCGACCAACTGACAAAAAAATAACGTCCGCCACTCCGCAAACCTCATCCCGATGATTTACTTCGCATCCGACGTCCATCTCGGCAGCGGCGATCCGGCCGCAGCCCGAACTGTCGAGCGGCGATTCCTCGCCTGGCTCGACTTCGCAGCGCGGGATGCGGAGGCTATTTTCCTCGTGGGCGACATCTTCGACTTCTGGTTCGAATACCCGGACAAGGCCCCTTCGGGCTTCGAATCGACGTTGAACAAACTTACGGAGCTGACCGATCGCGGCATCCGCGTGGTCTTCTTCACCGGCAACCACGACATGTGGACGGGCAAATGCCTTGCCGACGAATGCGGGCTGGAAATCCACACCGAGCCGCAGGTTATGGAACTCCATGGCAAGCGGCTTTTCATCGCCCACGGCGACAATATGCAGATCGACGACCAACTGAAGCTCCGGCTTCTCAACCGCATGTTCCGCTCGCGGAAGTTGCGGTGGCTCGTCACGAAACTCTTCCCCTACGACTCGCTTATCCGCTTGGGCCGCCGGTGGAGCGGCCACTCGCGCAAGTCGCACACGAAAGAAATCGATGTCGAAATGACCCGACCGCTCATCACCTATGCCCGCAACTACGCTGCCACGCATGCCGACTGCCCTGTCGCCCACTTCGTCTTCGGCCATATGCACGTAGCCCGCGACTACCACGAGGAGGGGCTTCACACCGTCCACTTGGGCAGCTGGGACAAAACCCCGACCTACGCAGTATTGGACGACGCAGGCAACCTGACTCTCAATCGATTCGACGAATGAAACAATATCTCGATTTGCTGCGCCGCATCAAAACAGAGGGCGTCGTGCGGGGCGACCGCACGGGCACGGGCACCCGAAGCGTCTTCGGCCACCAGATGCGTTTCGACCTGCAGCAGGGATTCCCGCTGCTGACCACCAAGAAAGTCTTCCTCAAAGGGGTGATCCACGAACTGCTGTGGTTCCTGCGCGGCGACACCAACATCGCCTACTTAGTCGAGAACGGCGTGCACATCTGGGATAACGACGCCTACAGATACTATGGCGAACTGTGCGCCGCACGCGGCCTCCGACCGCTGGATCGCGAAACATTTCTGGCCAAAGCCGGCACCCCCGCTCTGATGGAGGGTTACCGCTACGGCGATCTCAACCACGTTTACGGCTACCAGTGGCGCTCGTGGCCGCGACCCGACGGCGGCACGATCGACCAGATCGCGCAGGCTACGGAGTTGATCCGCCGCAACCCCGAATCGCGGCGCATCCTCGTCTCGGCGTGGAACGTCGCCGAGGTGGAGGATATGGCCCTGCCGCCCTGCCACGTGCTGTTCCAGTTCTACGTGGCCGAGGGGCGCCTCTCGTGCCAGCTCTACCAGCGCAGCGCCGACACGTTTCTGGGCGTGCCGTTCAACATCGCGTCGTATGCGCTGCTCACCCTCATGCTGGCGCAGGTCTGCGATCTGCAGCCCGGCGAATTCATCCACACGCTGGGCGACACGCACCTCTACCTCAACCACATGGAGCAGGTCGACGAGCAGCTCTCACGCACCCCGCGCCCGCTGCCCGTCATGCAGCTGAACCCCGCCGTGCGGTCGATCTTCGACTTCCGCTACGACGACTTCACCCTCTCGGACTACGACCCCTGGCCCGCGATCAAAGCACCGATGTCGTTTTAAACTCCGCCCCCGACAAAATCCGCCGATTTATGATCTCCATTATAGTAGCCGTCGCCGAAAACGGCGTCATAGGCGATAAGAATGCGTTGCTGTGGCATATCCGTGAGGATTTGCAGCACTTCAAGGCGCTGACCACGGGCCACCCCGTAGTCATGGGCCGCAAGACCTACGAGTCGCTCGGGCGCCCGCTGCCCAACCGCCGCAACATAGTGATTACGAGACAAGAAATAGAAATCGAAGGTTGCGAAGTGGTTCACTCTTTGGACGAGGCGCTGGCGCTGTTCAGTCCGGATGAAGAAGTTTTCATCATCGGCGGCGCACAGATCTACGCCGAGGCGCTCCCGCGGGCCGACCGCTTCTACCTCACGCGCGTGGAACACCCCTACGAGGGCGACACCCGTTTCCCCCGATGGCCCCTTTTCGACAAACCGGACGCAGCGCCGGACTCCTCCGAGCCTTGCCGCCAGGAGACAGCCGGCAAGCAACCGTCGCCCTGGCACCTCGCCGCCGCCGAAAGTTTCCCCTGCGGCACCGACTACCCCTACCCTTTCGCGTTCGAGACCTACGAACGGCAATAACCGTCCCAGTTTGATTTAAAACGTTTTAGCCGGCCCTGCTGAAATTTTAAAGCCCGGGCCGTGCAGTATCGTCGCATACACAGCCCGCCCCGACAGCATATAGGGGGGGGGCGGTGAAATACGTATTTATACCACCTCGCAAGTGGCGAAAAACGAGTACCTTTGCCGACGCAAAGGTATGAACGCTATGGGCAAGTATTTCGACATGCTGATGGAGGACGTGCGGTTCCGCGAGGGACTGAACTCCTGCATGAACTGCGGCGTCTGCACGGGCGTGTGCCCCGCCGCGGAGTTCTACAACTACGACCCGCGGCAGATCGTCTCGATCGTGCAGACGCGCGACGAG
>CAMWJM010000177.1 GCA_947174575.1 uncultured Alistipes sp.
CAACAGCTTCAACCTGGCGTCGATGAGCTTCACGCCCGAGATCATCTGTGCCGAGATCAAAAAACGCATGCCGGAGTTCACGATGACCTACGACGTCGATCCCGTCAAGCGCGCCATCGCCGAGAGCTGGCCCAATTCGCTCGACGACACCTGCGCCCGTGAGGAGTGGGGCTGGAAACCCGAGTGGGATCTTTCGCGCATGACCGACGACATGCTGGAGCACATCCGGCAGAAGTTCGGCAAATAAAATCGGGCCGAGTGGCTCTGCCCTCGGCTTAACGAAAATGTCGGTATTATGAAAAAATGGTTGTATCGGACGGCCGTAACGGCGGCAGTCGTGGCGGGTGTCGTCGTGTGTGGCGGTTTTTATTTGCTCGCCTATTCGTTGACGCCTCGAAAAGTCATGCGGGACAAGAATGCGTCGGCCCGCGAATATATGCTTGCCGAGTATCCGTTCCTGGGGCCGTGGCTCGACAGCCTCGAAACCTCGGGTGCCCTGCGCGACACGACGATCGTCGGTGTCGAGGGCGAGCGGCTGCATGCCCTTTATGCCGCGGCGCCCGAGCCGACCGACCGCACGGCCGTGATCGTACACGGTTATACCGACAACGCCGTGCGCATGCTGATGATCGGCTACCTTTACAACCACGATCTGGGCTACAACATCTTCCTTCCCGATCTCTATTACCACGGTCGGAGCGAGGGGCGCGCCATCCGCATGGGGTGGAAAGACCGGCTCGACGTGCTGCGGTGGATGGCGATCGCCGACTCGATTTTCGGCGGCCATACGCAGATGGTCGTGCACGGCATTTCGATGGGCGCCGCCACGACGATGATGGTCGCGGGCGAGGAGCAGCAGCCGTATGTGAAGTGTTTCGTCGAAGATTGCGGCTATACGAGCGTGCGCGACCAGTTCGCCAAAGAGCTGCGCGGGCGGTTCCGTCTGCCGGCATTCCCGCTGCTGCCTGTGGCGAGCGCGCTGTGCGAACTGAAGTATGGCTGGAACTTCCGCGAAGCCTCGGCGCTGGAGCAGGTGCGCAAAAGCACGCTGCCGATGCTCTTCATCCACGGCGATGCCGACGATTTCGTGCCGACCGCCATGGTCTATCCGCTTTATGATGCCAAGGAGCAGGGCGACAAGGAGCTGTGGGTCGTGCCCGGCGCCGCGCACGCGCTGTCCTACCGCGACAACCGCGCGGAATACACCGAGCGGGTGCGGAATTTCGTGGACCGATATATTCGGTAACGATTGCGTCCGCAGCCTGCGGGGCGAGCGATTGCGAGCCTCCGCGCCGGGAGACTGCGGCTCGCGCGGTTCGAAGAACTGCCTCTTTTTCAGAAAGATTCCCTTTCGTAAGCGTCGATCATCGACCCCTTCGTGCAGTTGACGATCTTCGCGCCTATGGTCGCGGCATAGTCGCGCAGCACTTCGTGACCGCGGAACAGCTCGGCCACCTCGGCCAGGTAGCTCGCCATGGTGTAGGGCCGGTGCGGCACCTTTTGGAAAATGGGTTGCGGTGCTGCGGTGCTGTTGTCATAGTAATGGCGGTCGGCGCGGCAAAGACGGTTCGCGTCGTCGACGCACAGCCCCTCCAAGAGCGTGTGATCCACGCCGTAGAGTTCGATCCGCTTGTAACCCAGCAACAGGGCGATGTATGCGCCCACCTGCACCACCGTGCCGAAGTTGGCGCTGCCCAATCCGCGGCGGAAGAGTCGGAATTCGAGTGCGCGGAAGCCGCGGTACATCTGCGTGTGGAACGGGACGATGCGGATCAGCGGGTTGGACAGTGCGGCCCGATAGTCGAAATGCTCGGGGTTGTAATACTGGACATAGAGATTCATCGGCCATGCGACCCGCTCGTTCATCGTGCGGTAGAGCGCCGCTACTCGTTCGCGCTCGGCGCTGTCGCGGAAAAACATCGGATCGGAGAGCACGTAGTAGGCCGGGCGCAGCTCGCCGAACCGCTCGTCTTCGGCGAAGAAGTTGACCGCCAGAAAATCGCGGACGGCTGCCCCTTTCTGCTGTTCATCTAACAGTTGCGGCAATTCCTCTTTGAGCGCCGGCCCGTTGCCCAGCACGGCCATCGTCGGGGCCGGCGTGCCCACTGTGCCGGCGCGACCCACGTAGTTGCGGAAATTCTCCTTGAAAGCCATCACGGCGAAGTAGAACCCCGTTTCGTAGAGGTTGCGCAGGAAACGGTCTGTCTTTTCGAAAGCGGTCATCGGCAGCGTTTTATTTGCAAAAGTAGCAAAAGAACAGTATCTTCGCGAAAAGACCCGCAGGAAATTTATGTCCGATCCCTCCATTTCGGTAATCATCCCCCTTTATAATAAGGAGCGTGAGATCGCCGGTACGCTCCGCTCCGTGCTGGCGCAGACACTGCAGCCCGCGGAGATCGTCGTGGTCGACGACGGCTCGACCGATCGAAGTGCGGAGGTCGTCGAAACCGTCGCTGCCGGGGAGGGCGGTGGGGCGATTCGGCTTGTCCGCCAGTCCAATGCCGGGGTGAGCGTCGCCCGCAACCGAGGGGCTGCCGAGGCGCAGGGCGAGTATGTCGCTTTTCTCGATGCCGACGACGAGTGGGAATCCGGTTTCCTGGCTGAAATCACCGCTTTGATCCGGGAGTTTCCCGGATGCGGCATCTATTCCACGGCTTTTTGGGTCGTCGACGGCAAAGGGCGCTTTCCGGCACCTTGTCCCGAGCGGCGGGGTGTGGTGGATAATTTCTTCCGCGACTCGGCTCATCGCTACATCTCGATTCCCTCGGCCAGCGTGGTGTCCCGTCGGGTTTTCGACGAGGTCGGCGGCTTCCCTGCAGGGATGAAGATCGGCGAAGACCTCTATCTGTGGATCGAGATCGCACGTCGCTGGCCGGTGTGCTTTTCGCCTGCGCGGCTTTGCCGCTATTCGAAAGTGGCGTCGAACCGTTCGTCGGCGATCTATACTCCCGAGCAGACCGCGTTTTCGTTCGAGAGTCTCTACGACCCTGCGGCCCCCGTCGAGGAACGCGAGTTCATTGCCCGGGCTGCTTTGGGCAAAGCGCTTATTGTCAGTGCTAAGGGCGGTACGGCGGAGGCGGCCCGCGCGATCCGTACTTTTTCTTTTACCCGCACCTACCGCCGCACGCTGCGCAAGGTGCGCGTGTTGAATGCCCTGCCGGTCGGGTGGCGCGCGCCGCTGCTCGATCTCTACAATCGGCTGGCGTGGGCGATCGCCGGAAAAGGCCTTTAAACAAGGTGAAAGGTGAAAAGTTAAAGGTGAAGGGAATAATACCTTTCACCTTTTTGCTCAATTTTCGAATGTCAGCCCGTTGTCTGTTGCGTCGATGCGGATCGGGCGCGTGCGGTCGACCTCGCCCGCCAGAATCCGTTTCGAGAGGTCGTTGACCACGTAGCGCTGGATCGTCCGCTTCACGGGCCGTGCGCCGTAGAGCGGGTCGAAACCCGCCGCGGCGATCCATTCGCGCGCCGCTGCGGTGTACTCCAGCACGATGCCGTTGCCGGCGAGCATCTTGCGCACGGTGCCTAAC
>CAMWJM010000178.1 GCA_947174575.1 uncultured Alistipes sp.
CTGCCCCCGTCGGCGGGGTTCACACCGGGGCGGGCCTGGGGGGGGATTCCGGGCGTGGGCAACTGGTCGGGGACGCTGGTCAACGCGCTGGCCTGGCACTTGCGCGGCACGGCGATCGCCGACAACGGCGAGATGCGCGCGGGGCTGGTGCACCGCATCGACAAAAACACGTCGGGACTGTTGGTGATCGCCAAAAACGAACAGGCCCACGCCCGACTGGCCAAGCAGTTTTTCGACCACACGATCTACCGCCGCTATGTGGCGCTGGTGTGGGGCGACTTCGCCGACGACGAGGGGACGATCACGGGCAACATCGGCCGCAGCCCCCGCGAACGACAGAAGATGTATGTCTTCGAAGACGGTTCGGACGGCAAGCACGCCGTGACGCATTGGCGCGTGCTGAAACGGTATAACTACGTCACGCTGGTCGAATGCCGGCTGGAAACGGGCCGCACCCACCAGATCCGCGTGCACATGGCCTGGCAGGGGCATCCGCTCTTCAACGACGAACGCTATGGCGGCGACCGCATCCTCAAAGGCACGACGTTCGCCAAATACAAGCAATTCATCGAAAACTGCTTCGCCCTGATGCCCCGCCACGCGCTGCACGCCCAGTCGCTGGGGTTCGACCACCCGACCACCCACCGCGAAATGCGCTTCGAAAGCGACCTCCCGACAGACTTCAAAGCCTTGATCGAGAAATGGGAGGGATATACAGCAGCGGCGACACGAATGGAGGAATGAATATCGACACCCGCCGAGGATTAAGGATTTCTGCGATTTGTTTCTACCTACGACCATAAAGGAAGTGCGTGCCCGGGGGTGGGACGAGCTGGACGTCATCCTGTTCACGGGCGACGCCTACATCGATCATCCGGCGTTCGGGGCGGCGGTGATCGGGCGTTTGCTGGAGGCCGAGGGCTATCGGGTGGCGATCGTGCCGCAGCCCAACTGGCGCGACGACCTGCGCGACTTCACCAAACTGGGAGCGCCGCGGCTCTTTTTCGGCGTATCGGGCGGAGCCATGGACTCGATGGTCAACCACTATACGGCCAACCTGCGGCTGCGCCACGACGACGCCTACACGCCCGGCGGCAAGGCGGGCTTCCGGCCCGACCGTGCCGTGACGGTCTACACGCAGATTCTCAAACGGTTGTATCCCCATGTGCCGGTGGTCGTCGGAGGCATCGAAGCATCGCTGCGGCGGCTGACCCACTACGACTATTGGGACGACGAACTGAAGCCCTCGATTCTGGCCACGTCGGGCGCCGATCTGCTGATCTACGGCATGGGCGAAAAGGCGATCGGAGAGGTGGCCCGGGCCATGCGCAACGGCTACAACGCCAAGCTGCTGCGCAAACTCCGCCAGGTGGCGTTCCTGGCCGACGAGAGCTATGTCGCGCGGCTCGACCCGGCGACGACGATCCGCCTGCACAGCTACGAAACATGCTGCGCCGACAAACAGGCATTCGGTCACAACTTCATAGTCGAGGAGACCCAAAGCAACCTCATGGAACCCGATACGACGCTGGTGGAGCAAATCGGCGATCGCTATACGGTGGTGACGCCGCCCCACGCGACGCTGACGACCGCAGAACTCGACCGCTCGTTCGACCTACCCTATGAGCGTGCACCCCACCCGCGCTATGCGGGCAAGGGCGCGATTCCGGCATGGGAGATGATCAAATTTTCGGTGAACATCCACCGCGGCTGCTTCGGGGGCTGCGCGTTCTGCACGATCTCGGCCCACCAGGGTAAGTTCATCAACTCGCGCAGCGAACGTTCGATACTGGCCGAGGTGGAGCGGGTGACGAAAATGCCGGGGTTCAAGGGCTATCTGTCCGACATCGGAGGCCCCTCGGCCAACATGTACGGCATGGGCGGCCGCGACCTCGAATCGTGCCGCAAATGCCGCCGACCCTCGTGTCTGCATCCGAAGAAGTGCCCCAATCTCGACGACGACCACCGGCCGCTGCTCGACCTCTATGCCAAAATCCGCGGGATCAAGGGGATCAAAAAGGCTTTCATCGGCAGCGGCATCCGCTACGACCTGTTCGACGACTCGCCCTATCTCGAAACGGTGCTCCGACACCACACTTCGGGGCGGCTGAAAGTGGCGCCGGAGCATACGGAAGACGAGGTGCTGAAGCTGATGCGCAAGCCGCCGTTCGCGATGTTCGAGCGGCTGAACGCCGATTTCCGCCGCATCTGCCGCACAGAAGGGTTGCCCTACCAATTGATCCCCTATTTCATCTCGTCGCACCCGGGCTGCACGGAGCGCGACATGCGGATGCTCTCGGGAAAAGTGCTGGGCAAGCTCCATTTCACGCTCGAACAGGTGCAAGACCTCACCCCCACGCCGATGACTCTCTCGTCGGTGATGTTCTACACGGGCGAGAATCCCTATACGCACGAAAAAGTCTACGTCGCTCGCTCGCAAGAGGAGAAACGCAGACAGAAAAGTTACTTTTTCAAAAAATAAAAGGCCTTGCGGCCTTTTATTTTTTAGAACAGCGGCTTCAGCACCCCGAACAGCAGGCAGGCGATGACCAGCGTCACGACGATGTTGAACGTCTGCGCGCCGAGGAACGCCCACAGCGCATTGCGGTTCTCTTTGGAGACGATCTCTTTGAGGCGCGTGTCGAGACCGATGCAGACGAACGCCAGCGAGAAGAAGACCGTGGAGAACATCTTGGCCACGCCCGGCTCGACGAGTTTGCCCTTTTCGGGGACGAAGACGCCGCCCGACTGACACAGGCTGAAGACGAGCGACGCGGCGACGAATCCGAGGATGAACTTGGGGAACTTCTCCCACACGATGCCGAGCGACGGTTTCTGCGCCGCGCCCTTTTCGCCGCGGGCCGAGAGGTAGAGGGCGATGAAGAACGCCACGACACCGATCAACACGTTCTGCGCCGCCTTGATGATGACGGCATGCTGGTTGGCGACCTCGCCGACGATGGTGCTCGACGCGGCGACGCCCGATGTGGTGTCGATCGTGCCGCCGATCCAGGCGCCGGCGACCTCCTGCAGCGTCTGCGGATCGGAGAAGATGAGCGGCAGCACGGTGCGGGCCAGCCACGGCATAAGGTAGATCATCGGCACCACGACAATCAGCACGAGCGATACGATGTACGACAACTTTTTGTCGTCGCCGCCGGCGACGCGGGCAGCCGTGATGCAGGCCGAGACACCGCAGATCGAAACGCCCGACGCGAGGATCATGGCGCTGCGCTCGTCGACCTTCAGACGGCGCGAGAGCCAAAACGCGAAGAACCACACGACAGCCACCACCAAAACAGCCTGCGCGAGGCCGAAGATGCCCGACTTCATGACGTCGGAGAACAAGATCGTAGCGCCCAAGCATACGACGCCGATCTTGATGTAGAATTCGCCCTGCACGGCGGGTTTCATCCAGTCGGGCACGTGCCCCAAGTTGCGGATCAGCAGTCCGAACAGCACCGAGAAGAAGACCGATTCGAAGCCGTAGTACGACACCTGCGGAATCTTGG
>CAMWJM010000179.1 GCA_947174575.1 uncultured Alistipes sp.
ACCTGGGCCACTACGAGCGGTTTACGAACCACCCGACCTCGAAAGCCAACAACGTGACGACGGGCAAGATCTACAAGAGCGTGATCGAGAAGGAGCGCAAGGGCGAGTATCTGGGCAAAACCGTGCAGGTGATCCCCCACATCACCGACGAGATCAAGCGGCGCATCCAGCTGCTGGGCCAGACCAAGAAATACGACGTCATCATCACCGAGATCGGCGGCACGGTGGGCGACATCGAGTCGCTGCCGTTCATCGAGTCGGTGCGTCAGTTGCGCTATTCGCTCGGCTACAAGAATACGGCGCTCGTGCATCTGACCCTGATTCCCTATATGGCCGCATCGGGCGAGCTGAAGACCAAACCGACGCAGCATTCGGTCAAAGCTCTGTTGGAGAACGGGTTGCAGCCCGACATCCTGGTGCTGCGCACCGAGCGTTCGCTGACCACGAACCTGCGGCGCAAGGTGGCGCTGTTCTGCAACGTCGACGCCAACGCCGTGATGGAGTCGATCGACGTGCCGACGATCTACGAAGTGCCCCTGCGCATGCACGCGCAGCATTTGGACGAAGTGGTGCTCGACAAGCTGGCCCTGCCCTCGGAGCAGGAACCCGACATGGCGGCTTGGAGCGAGTTCGTGGAGCGGGTGAAGCATCCTTCGCGGCAGGTGGAAATCGCTTTGGTGGGCAAGTACACCGAGCTGCCCGACGCCTACAAGTCGATCTGCGAGTCGTTCGTGCACGCCGGTGCGATGAACGACTGCAAGGTGAAGCTGCGCTATGTCAATTCGGAGAAGATCGATCGCGACAACGTGGCCGCGCAGTTGGGTAAGATGGCCGGCATTCTGGTGGCCCCGGGCTTCGGCAATCGCGGCATCGAGGGCAAGATCGAGGCGGTGCGCTTTGCCCGCGAGAACGGCATCCCGTTCCTGGGCATCTGCCTGGGCATGCAGTGCGCCGTGATCGAGTTCGCGCGCAACGTGCTGGGGATCGCCGACGCCAATTCGAGCGAAATGGAGGCTACGCCCCACCCGGTGATCGATCTCATGGAGGAGCAGAAAGGCATCACGGCCAAGGGCGGCACGATGCGTCTGGGCGCCTATCCGTGCGAGCTGAAGAAGGGTTCGAAAGCGGCGGCGGCCTACGGGAAACTGAACGTTTCGGAGCGTCATCGTCATCGCTACGAGTTCAACAACGACTATCTGGAGCAGTTCGAGGCTGCGGGCATGAAGGCCGTGGGCGTCAACCCCGACACCAATCTGGTGGAGGTGGTCGAAGTGGCGGATCACCCTTGGTTCGTGGGCACGCAGTATCATCCGGAGTACAAGAGTACGGTGCAAAGCCCCTCGCCGCTTTTCGTGGCGTTCGTGGCGGCGGCGCTGAAGTACGATACGGCACAGCAAAACAACAAGTAGCATACCGATGGACAAGAAATCGATCATAGGCATCGTGGTGGTGGCGCTCCTCTTTGCGGGGTTCGCCTATCTCAACACCCGGGAACAGAAGAAGTATCAAGAGGAGCTGGCCGCCTGGCAGGCCTATAAGGATTCGGTAGCGGCGGTGTCGAAACCGGCGGTGCCGGCGACGGAAACACCTGCCGGCGAAGCGGTGGCGGAGGGCGCGGAGGCTGCACCTGCGGTGCTTCGCGACCGTCAGACTGCCTTGCTGGGCGACTATCTGGCTGAAGCATACAATGCCGCTGCCGAGGAGTTCGAGGTGGAGAACGACGTGATGACGGTGCGTTTCTCGACCCGCGGCGGGCAGATCGTGGGCGTGACGCTCAAGGACTACACCAAGTATGCGCCGCGCGGCGAGCGCGACGAACCGGTGGAGTTGTTCGACCCCGAGAGCGCCCGTTTCGCGCTGACGTTCTATGTGAAGAAAGGCACCAACAACGTGCCGATCAACACGATGGACTACACCTTCGAGGCGCAGCCCGTGACGCGGACGGCCGAGGGCGCGCAGTCGGTGACGATGCGTCTGCCGGTGAGCACGGGGGCGTGGCTGGAGTACGAATACCGCATCTATGACGCCCAGGTGCCCCAGCGCGACTATCTGGTCGACTTCGACGTGCGGCTGGTGAACATGGCGCCCGAAATGGTCAACCAGACCTCGATCGGCATCCGCTGGGCCAATGCCTCGTACCAGAACGAACGCGGCTTCAAGAACGAAAACATGTACACGACGATCGCCTACCGCTTCCCGGGCGAAAGCTCGATCGAGGAGTTGGGCATGAGCGACGGCGAGAAGTCGAAGAACGTGGCGACGGCGGTCGACTGGGTGGCGTTCAAGCAGCAGTTCTTCTCGTCGGTGTTCCTCGCGCCGCAGACGGTTTCGTATGCCGATATGAAGTTCTCCACGGCGCAGCCCGGTAGCGGCTATGTCAAGGAGTTCTCGGCGCAGATGGCCGTGCCCTATACGCCGCAGACCGAGGGCTACGAATTCGCCTTCTACTTCGGCCCCAACAAGTATTCGATCCTGCGCAAGGTGGAGGTCGACGGCCGGAAAACGGCGCTCGAACGGCTCATCCCGCTGGGGTGGGGCATCTTCGGGTGGATCAACCGCTGGTGCGTGATTCCGGTGTTCGACTTCCTGCGCAACTACATCGGCAGCTTCGGCATCATCATCCTCATTCTGGCGGTGCTGATCCGCCTGGTGATTTCGCCCCTGACCTACAAGAGCTATGTCTCGATGGCCAAGATGCGGCTCATCAAACCCCAGGTCGACGAACTGACCAAGAAGTATCCCAAGCAGGAGGACGCCATGAAGCGCCAGCAGGCCACGATGGAACTCTACAAGAAAGCGGGCATCAACCCCATGGGCGGCTGCATCCCCATGTTGATCCAGATGCCGATCCTGATCGCCATGTTCCGCTTCTTCCCTGCGTCGATCGAGCTGCGCGGGCAGTCGTTCCTCTGGGCGCACGACCTCTCGTCGTACGACAGCATCCTGAACCTGCCTTTCTCGATCCCGTTCTATGGCGATCATGTGTCGCTGTTCGCGCTGTTGATGTGCTTGTCGACGTTCGCCTACAGCTATTACAATTACCAGCAGACGGCTTCGTCGCAGCCGCAAATGGCCGGCATGAAGTTCATGATGGTCTACATGATGCCGATCATGCTGCTGCTGTGGTTCAACGATTATGCGAGCGGCTTGTGCTACTACTATCTGCTGTCGAACCTGCTGACCATAGGCCAGACGCTCGTGATCCGCCGCATGGTCGACGACGGCAAGATACAGGCCCTTATGGAAGCCAATGCGGCGAAGAAGTCGAAAGGCAAGAAATCGAAGTTCCAGCAGCGCTACGAGGAACTCCTGCGTCAGCAGGAAGCCGCCCAGCGGGCACGAAAGAAATAGAACCGGATTCCTCCGATAACAAAAGAGCCATGCCGAATTTTCAGCATGGCTCTTTTGTCGGAGCCGTTAAGCGGAGGAGCGGCTAAAAGCGTTCGCGCAGGGGCCGGTTTGCTTGCAAACCCGCGAATAGGCGCCCGGAGCAGCGTTAG
>CAMWJM010000180.1 GCA_947174575.1 uncultured Alistipes sp.
GTCCTCGACGGTGTGCTGGTCGACAAGAAGAACTTCCGCCTGTCGTTGAGCGCCAACCTCTCTTACAACAGAAACCGTGTCGATGCTCTGGGTTACGCCCAGTCCATGCTGCAGGGTTCGGGTTGGGAATCGACCATCAGCGGTATCGGCGACTACCTCGTCGAAGTGGGCAAGCCCATCGGCCAGGTCTACGGCTACCGTTGCGACGGCTATTATACGGTCGATGACTTCGACTACAGCTACGATCCCGATGCCGGTACGGCTACCTGGACGCCCAAGGACGGTGTCGAGTCGTTGCCTTACGGCGGTTCGCCGATGCCCGGCGCCATGAAACTCCGCGACCTGAACGGCGACGGCAAGATCGACGCCTCCGACCGCGAAGTGCTGGGTTGTGTGCAGCCGACCATCACCGGCGGTTTCAACCTTTCGGCCACGTTCTACGGTGTCGATGTCGCCGCCTACTTCAACTACAGCGTCGGCAACAAGGTCTACAACGCCAACAAGATCGAGTTCACCTCGACGTTCAACACCCGTAAGTACGGCAACCACCTCGGCATCATGCGCGACCGCTTCACCTATATCGACAAGGAGACGGGTACCACCTTGCTCAACGATATCGATGCCCTGCGCGCCGCCAACCAGAACGCCACGATCTGGACTCCGGTCAACATCACCCGCGGCATCATGACCGACTGGGCGCTGGAGGACGGCTCGTTCCTGCGTCTGTCCAACATCACGGTCGGCTACACCCTGCCTGCCAAGTGGACGAAGAAGATCGCCATCTCGCGCTTCCGCGTCTACGTGACGGGTACCAATGTCTTCTGCTGGACCAAGTACAGCGGCTACGATCCCGAAGTCGATACGCGCCGTTCGACGCCGTTGACGCCCAATGTCGATTACTCGGCATTCCCGCGCGCCCGTCAGATCGTCGTAGGTGCCAACGTCACATTCTAACCAGATAGTCGTATGAAAATGAAAAAGATTTATATATGTGCGATGATGTCGGCCGCGTCGATCTTCGGTCTCGGTTCGTGCTCATCGTTCCTGGAGCAGAGTTCGCCCTCCGTCTTCACGCCCGATGTGACGTATGGAGACGTCGACATGACCTATAAGGTGCTGATGGGCGTTTACTCCAAGTTCAACGAAGATGCCACCTACTCGCAGTATCTGGGCATCATCCTCAATTGCCAGAGCGACTCCGAGATCCGTTCGTTCTCGGCCGGCGCTCCCGCTTCCGACGACGGTCGCGGCGTGACCAACTACATGCCCGCCACCGACGGTTCGTCGTCCATGGTCTCGAAAACCGCAGCTGCGCTTTACGAGGCGATCGAGCGGGCCAACGTCCTGATCGAGGGTATCGAGGGTGCGTCGCTCTATGCGTCGAAACATTCCGACATCGTAACCATGCACGGCGAGGCCATCGCGTTGCGCGCCCAGTGCTATCGCGATCTGATCCGTCTGCTGGGCGACGTTCCTTTCAAAATGGAGGCCACCAAGACCGATCTTTCGAACGTCTATTTGCCCAAGACCGATCGTTTCGACATCATGGAGAAGCTCATCGAGCAGCTGTTGCAGTATGCCGGCGAACTGCCGTGGCGTCAGGATACGCCTGAGCGCATTTCGCAGGGTTACGCCCGCGGTCTCTGTGCCCAGTTGGCCCTGATGCGTGCCGGTTGGAACTTCTCCACCGCCGGCGAGTGGGAGGCGCCTCGCGCCGATGCCAAGGATTGGTACAAGATCGCCATGGAGCAGACCAAGATCGTCATGGACGAGGGCGGCTACTACCTCACCGAGGCTACGGCCCAGTATTCGGGTTTCGAGAATCTGTGGCGCACGATCTGCTCGCGTCAGTACGTGACCAACGAGGTGCTCTACGAGATCGGTTTCATCCTCTCGCGTTCGTCCGAGTTCGGTTACACCATCGGGCCGCGTCTGCGCACCACGACCACCGCTTACGGTTATGCTACGCAGGGTCAGATCCTCACCACGATCGACATGTTCTACTCCTATCATCCCGATGACACCCGTCGTCCGGTTTCGGTCTATGCCACCGAGTTCCGCGACATCTCCGATACGGGCGACTACACCAACGGCGTGACGTCGAAAACGGGTATCAGCGAGTACATGATCAGCAATCCTTCGGAGTTCCGCGTGGGTAAATGGAACACCATGTGGATGCCTTCGGATTTCGCGTCGGCTTCTTACGCTGCCAATACCAAGGTCGGTACGGGCGTCAACTATCCCATGATGCGTTATTCCGACATTCTGCTCATGTTCGCCGAGGCTTCCTTTATGTATAACGAAGCCGTCACGGACGAGGCTCGCAACGCTCTCTATACCGTGCGTCACCGCGCTATCCCCACCATGAACGAGGCCGATTTCGCAGCCTATCTCTCCACGAAAGAGTTCCTGACGGCCGTCAAGGACGAGCGTCGCTGGGAGTTGCTCGGCGAGGGTTCGCGCAAGTGGGACTTGGTGCGCTGGGGCGACCTGGAGACAGCGATGAAAACCATGAAGAGCAACTGTCTGGCTTTGGTGGGCGTAACCGGAACTGTGGGCAATATCACGATCACCCCCTACCAGTTCGAGTTCAAGACCCGCCGCGTCAACGGCGAAACGGTCGAGCGCGTCGTGCCGAAGAACGTCTACTATAAGTACGACGACAACAACGAGATGATGCTCGACGTCAACTACGACTACGAGCGCACCAAGTTGCCCGGTGCCGAGTACTTCCAGTCCGCTACCGGCGGTCTGTGGTTCTGGGACGACCAGGGCGAGCAGCGCGCCGTGGTCAAGGACGGTCCCGACAAAAAGAAGTTCCAGAACTTCGTCGTGGATGTCGCTGCAGGTCTCGAACGCACGGATTACGGTGCGGCTTACTGCCCGTTCTATCCCATTCCGTCGAGCATGATCCGCGACTACAACGGCTTGCTCAAGCAGGACTACGGTTTCCCCAATTAGTTCATCGAACCTAAAACTTGTTGACAGATATGAAATACGTAAAAAATATCGCGATGCTGATGACGGCGTTCTTCGCCTTGTTGTTCGTGTCGTGTGCCGAGGACGAGACCGAACCCAGCGGGGCTTCGCGTCTGTTCCGTCCGGTGAGCGTGACCCTGACCCCGCGCGGCACTTCGCTGGTCGCTTCGTGGTCGGGCATGAAGGGCGCCATCGGTTATTGGGTCGAACTCTACGAGCGCATCGAGCGTTCGAAGGAGGCCGAGGATTCCGATCTGAAGCCCGATTATTCGCTCGTCGCCAGCAACGAGCAGATTTCCGGCACCGAGTGGGTGGTCAACGGTTTGGAGTACGACCGCACCTACTATTTCCGCATCAAGGCGGTCGAGGCCGATGCTTCGCGCAACTCCTACTTCACCGATTTCCAGTCGGTGCGTATCCCGGCCATGACCGAGGTGATTTCGTGCGAGGTGCTCGATCCCGTCGCTGCCCGCGTAAGTTTCTCGTGGATGCCCGGTTACGACA
>CAMWJM010000181.1 GCA_947174575.1 uncultured Alistipes sp.
TACGCGCTTGCCTCTTGTCTGGTGGGCTCGGAGATGTGTATTAGAGACTGTGCTCACCGACACGTTGTCGAACAGAAAGATCTGGAACAGCACCGTGCCCAGAAAAAGCAGCAAATATGTGGAAAAGCGATACATCTGCCTATTTTTTCTGCAAATATTGTTCGACGCCCTCGCCGTGCTCCAGCTCCTGCAGCTGGTTGAAATCGCGGTTTTCCACCAAAATGACATCGGTCAACCGGGCGAAGTCGGCCGCCAGCCGGATGCGGACGGTGTAGGCCGTACGCGTCTCGTTCATGGTGGCGCTCTCGACCCACCCGATCAGGACGTTCTCGGGGAAGAAATGCGAAAATCCGGTGGTCACCACCTCCTGCCCCAACATCGGCTCGGCATACTTGGACAACTCGGCGAAAATCGCCTCGTGCGGATCGCCTCCGTCCCAGAGGATCGACCCGAAATAGTCGGCCCCGGCCAGCTTGCCGCTGGCGCGGAATGCCGTGTTCAGCACCGGCATGGCCACGGCGTAGCGCTCGGTGCAGTCGACCACATAGCCCACCATGGCGCCGTCGGGCGTCAGCACGGCCATGTCGGGAATCACTCCGTCGTTGCGTCCGCGGTTGATGGTGATGAAATTCTGCGTGCGGTTGATCGTGTTGGAGACCACTGAGGCGGTCATGACCCGGTATTGGGACTCGCCCAGCTCGGTCACGTAGCTCTGCAGACGCGAGAGCATCTCGGCCTCCTCGTAGTGCGCCAGTCGCTCTTCGAGCTGCGCGACCCGTTCGAGCAACAAGCCGTTCTGCTCTCCGAGCCGGAAGTAGCGGCGCACGTCGGCGCCCGTACCGCGCAAAAAGCCCAGCGCCCGGTTAGAATGGGCGAGCAGCCGGGCTTCGGTGTAGTAGGACGAACGGGCGTAATAGTTGACGGCCAAAACCTCCAACACCACGAAGAGCACCAGAACGTAGATGCGGCGTATGAACTCGACGAGTTTGCGCAAAGCCCTACTTCATCAAGAACGAGAACCGGTTGATGTTCTTCAGAGCGATGCCCGTACCGCGCGCGATGGCCCGCAAGGGGTCTTCGGCGATGTGGAACGGAATGCCGGTCTTCTCGGTCAGGCGCTTGTCGAGACCCTTGATCAGGGCGCCGCCGCCGGCCAGATAGATGCCGTTCTTGACGATATCGGCATACAGCTCGGGGGGCATGGATTCGAGCACCTTCATCAGCGCGGCGTCGATCTTGGTGAGCGACTTCTCCAAAGCATAGGCGATCTCGCTGTAAGAGAGCGAGACGGTCTGCGGCAGGGCCGTGAGCATGTTGGGGCCGGTGACCACGAAATCCTCCGGCTCGTCGTCCAACTGCGAAACGGCGGCGCCGATCGAACATTTGATCGCCTCGGCCGTACGCTCGCCGATGCGGATATTGTGCTGCTGGCGCACGTAGCTCTGGATGTCGGTGGTGAAGACGTCGCCCGCCACGTTGACCGACTCCGAGCAGACGATGCCGCCCAGCGAAATGCAGGCGATCTCCGAGGTGCCGCCGCCGATGTCGATGACCATGTTGCCCTCGGGCGCCTCGACGTCCAATCCGGCACCCAGCGCGGCGGCCATGGGTTCGTAGATCATGTAGACCTCGCGGCCGCCGGCATGCTCGGCCGAATCGCGCACGGCGCGGATCTCGACGTTGGTCGAACCCGACGGAATGCAGATGACCATGCGCAACGACGGCGCGAAGAGGCTGCCCGACGTCTTGACCTTCTTGATCATGCCCCGGAGCATCAGCTCCGTGGCGTTGAAGTCGGCGATCACGCCGTCCTTCAGGGGGCGGATCGTCTTGATGTTGGGGTTGGTCTTCTCGTGCATGTTGCGGGCCTGACGGCCGATAGCCACCAGCTTGCCCGTGTGTACATCGAGCGCCACGATCGACGGCTCGTCGACGACCACCTTCCCGTTATAGATGATCAACGTGTTGGCCGTACCCAAGTCGATGGCCAACTCCTGCGTGAGTGAAAATATTCCCATTGTCGCCTTCCGGTAAATGTTTTACAAAAAAATCGCTGGCACACAACCCTTTCCGCGCGCTGCGGCGCCCTTTAGTCCTGCGCCGGAGCCGGAAAGCGGATGTACCCGGACAAAGGTAACAAAAAGACGCCAATCTTTTTATATTTTTTTTAAGATTTTTTTACTTACTTTTGTAAGGCAAAACCTCGTCCTGCATGGAACACAAAATCGGAACGAACGCCCGATGCGCCGTGATCGGCTACGGCAGCTGGGCCACGGCCATCGCGGGCCTGCTGGCCGCCAACCAGACGCGCGTGGGCTGGTATGTGCGCAATCCCGAAGTGCTGGAGGGGCTGCGCACCGAGGGGCGCAATCCGCGTTACCTGAGCGATCTGGAGTTCGACCCCGGGCGGCTGGCCGTCTCGGACGATCTCGACCGGGTGGTTCGCGAAGCCGACATCCTGGTGCTGGCCACCCCCTCGGCCTACTTGAAAAACTTCCTCGAACCCCTGACCGAGCCGCTCGACGACAAATTCATCGTTTCGGCGATCAAGGGCATCGTACCCGGCGACTACAAGACCGTAGTGGAGTATCTGCACGACCGCTATTCGTTATCATATAAGCAGTTGGGTATTTTCACAGGTCCTTCGCACGCCGAGGAAGTGTCGCGCGGCAAGCTCACCTACCTGACCATGGCCTGCACCGATGCGGAGAACGCCCGGATGATCGGGCAGATGTTCGCGGCGCCCTACATCCGGTTGAGCTACTCGACCGACCTCTACGGCATCGAATACGCCTCGATCCTCAAGAACATCTACGCCCTGGCGGTGGGCATCGCCGTGGGGCTGGGCTACGGCGACAACTTCCTGGCGGTGCTGATCGCCAACAGCGCCGGCGAGATGAAGCGTTTTCTGGACGAAAGCTATCCCGCCGGGCGGGAGACGCTGGTGTCGGCCTACACGGGCGACCTGCTGGTGACCTGCTACTCGGTCTACAGCCGCAATCGCCGGCTGGGGCTGCTCATCGGCCACGGATGCACCGTGCGCAGCGCGCTCAACGAGATGACCATGGTCGCCGAAGGCTACTTCGCAGCCGACTGCATCCGCCACATCAACGCCCACCACAACGTCGACATGCCCATCGCCGAGATGGTCTACAAGGTGCTCTACGAGGGTGCCTCGGCGCGCCGCAGCATGAAAGAACTGACGACCAAACTAATCTGACGACCATATGAAAACACTGACAGTAGACATCCGCAAAACGGGGATCGCCATTCCCGATGCGATGAAAGCCAAAGCCCAGGCCGCCAACGCCCTGCTCCACTCGGGCCAGGGCGCGGGCAACGATTTCCTGGGGTGGGTGCACCTCCCCTCGTCGATCGCGGACGCCGACCTCGAAGCGATCGAGAAAGCGGCCGCCAAGCTGCGCGCCAAGGCCGACCTGATCGTCTGCATCGGCATCGGCGGCTC
>CAMWJM010000182.1 GCA_947174575.1 uncultured Alistipes sp.
CGTCGATTTTGCATTCGAAGAATCCCCCTTACTGCCGGGAGAAACCCGCGAATTCACTCTCTCGTTCGATTCCCGCGGCTTGCAGGGCTGGCAGTTCAAGAACCTCGATCTGCATTTCTCCGACTCCTCCCGTCCCCTGCGCTTTTTCATCGACGTCGAGGTAAAATGACATTCCTGAAAAAGATCGGAAAAATGTATTATCTTTGCAATCATAGACAATAAACATCATGGTACAGCAAGATATACGATGGTTGCAGCGATTTTCCAATTATCGGAATGCGTTGCAGAAACTCGGTTCTGCCGTGAAAATCGTTTCGGATCGACTCGATTGGGGCGATGAAGTCGATGATTTATTGCAAGAAGGACTGATCCAGCGTTTCGAATATACCCATGAATTGGCCTGGAAGGTGATGCAGGATTATGAGAAGTATCAAGGCCATACGGAGATTCGCGGATCGCGCGATGCAATTCGGGTGGCTCTGCAGATCGCATTGATCGACGATGAACGGTGGATGGATTCGATTGCCGACAGAAACCAGACCTCGCATGACTACGACGGTCGATCGGCGGACTCGATAATCGAGAATATCATACATATTTATTATCCTTTGTTCAGACGTTTCGAACAAAAGATGTCTGCATTGGCGAGGGCGCTCGAAAAATGAAATACGGACTCTCGGATATTGCATTGGAGACGTTGCGGAATCTATTTTCCCGGAACGGTAATATCGAACGGGCCGTTTTGTACGGGTCGAGGGCCAAAGGCGATTTCAGACCTTTTTCCGATGTGGATCTTGTGCTCGTAGGCGAGAAATTGAACCGGGCGGATTTGCGGCGAATTATTTTAGCATTGGACGATTCGCCGTTGCCTTATCGATTCGACGTGTCGATATTTCACGATTTGAGCAATCCGGACTTAATCGCTCATATAGAGCGAGTGGGGATCGTTTTATATCGGAAAGGATAAATCGGGAGTCGGTATCGATACCGGCTTTCGTCGAATTTATTGAAACCGAATACCGATAGTTAGTATAAACTCTCTTATAGTTTAGGTGAGTTGCCTATATGAAACCGCCGCTCTTCGAAAGAGCGGCGGTTTTCCGTGAACCCGCTGGGGCTCGAACCCAGGACCCCAACATTAAAAGTGTTGTGCTCTACCTGCTGAGCTACGGATTCTCCGTATGCCAATCGGGCGCAGTCGCCTTTTTGGTGGTGCAAATGTATGGATTATTTTTGTTTTACCAAAATAAAACGATATTTTTGTGTGTCAAACGACGGATACGAACTCAAAATCATAGAATCTTTATGTGTAGAGCTTTAATTATCGGTGCCGGCGGCGTCGGCACGGTCGTCACCCAGAAGATCGCCGCCAATCCCGTTTTTTCGGAGGTCATGCTCGCCAGCCGCACCAAATCCAAATGCGACGCCGTAGCCGCGGCTATCGGCAGCAACCGGGTCAAGACGGCGCAGGTCGACGCCGACAGCGTAGCCGAATTGTGCGAGTTGTTCCGCGCGTTTAGGCCCGACATCGTCGTCAATGTCGCCCTCCCGTACCAGGATCTCACCATCATGGACGCCTGCCTCGAGTGCGGCTGCAACTACCTCGATACGGCCAACTACGAACCCAAGGACGAGGCCCATTTCGAGTATTCGTGGCAGTGGGCCTACCAAGATCGGTTCAAGGCCGCAGGGCTTACGGCGATCCTCGGCTGCGGCTTCGATCCGGGCGTCACGGCGATCTTCACGGCCTATGCCGCCAAACATCATTTCGACGAAATCCACTACCTCGACATCGTCGATTGCAATGCCGGCAACCACGGCAAGGCTTTCGCCACCAACTTCAACCCCGAGATCAACATCCGCGAGGTCACGCAGAAGGGTCGCTACTACGAGAACGGCAAGTGGGTCGTCACCGAGCCGCACGAAATTCATAAGCCGCTGAATTACCCGGGTATCGGCGAACGCGAGTCCTATGTGATCTACCACGAGGAGCTGGAGTCGCTCGTCAAGAACTACCCCTCGATCAAGCGTGCCCGCTTCTGGATGACTTTCGGTCAGGAGTACCTCACGCACCTGCGCGTGATCCAGAACATCGGTATGGCGCGCATCGATCCGATCATCTACAACGGCGTCGAGATCGTGCCCATTCAGTTCCTCAAGGCCGTGCTGCCCGATCCCAAGTCGCTGGGCGCCAACTACCACGGCCAGACCTCCATCGGCTGCCGCATCCGGGGCATCAAGGATGGCAAGGAGCGCACCTATTATATCTATAACAACTGCGACCATGAAATCGCCTACAAGGAGACCGGCACGCAGGCCGTGAGCTTCACCACAGGCGTGCCCGCAGCGCTGGGTGCCTCGATGTGGGCCAAGGGGCTGTGGCGCGGCGCCGGCGTCTTCAATGTCGAGGAGTTCGATCCCGATCCGTTCCTCGCCGAGCTGGGGCCGCAGGGCCTGCCGTGGCACGAGCTGTTCGATGTCGACATCGAAGTATAGCCGGCAGAGCGGTCGCCGCTTTCGTGTCGCGAGTCCCGGATCGCCGGATCCTCTTCGCGCATGTCGGGCGGCCGGGTAGTATCTTTCCAGGCCGAATAGCCGAATAGATTAGCCCTTTCCCTTGCGGAGAGGGCTTTTTGAATACCTACTCGCAAAGTAGCACCCATAGAATTTTGCAGCCGCAGCTGTTGCGGGTACCCGCTGTTTGCGGGCTTTTGCCGGGAGGAGGGGCGGCCCGATGCTTCGAGAACCGCATTCGGTGGCGAAAATCCATATGGGGCATATTTTTGCGTGAGCGATCCGTGGAGCTTTGGGTATAAATACTTATTTTTCCGGGGTGCCGTCGGTTTTGTCGGCGATTTTGTTAATTTTGCATGATCTTTTTTTCAAAACGGAAATTTCGCATGATCGATTTCGACCGCCTGCCCGCACCTTGTTACGTCCTTGACGAGACGCTGCTCGACCGCAACCTCGCTATGATCGACCGCGTGCGGTGCGAATCGGGCGCCGAGGTCATCGTCGCGCTCAAGGCCTGCGCCATGTGGAGCATCTTTCCCGAGTTGGCACGGCATTCCGACGGGGCTACGGCGTCGTCGGCCGCCGAGGCGCGGCTGGTCTTCGAGGAGTTCGGGCGCCCGGCCCATACCTATGCGCCGACCTATTCCGACCGCGATTTCGACGAAATCCTGCGCTGCAGCGACCACATCACGTTCAACTCCGTCGCGCAGTTCGCGCGGTTCGGCCAGCGGGCGCTCATCAACGGCGTGTCGTGCGGTTTGCGTATCAATCCCGGCTATTCGCCCGTCGAAACCGATCTCTACAACCCCTGCGTCGCCGGGTCGCGGCTGGGCATCGTGCCCGAGCGGCTGGAGGAGTTGCCTGCGGGCATCGAGGGGTTGCATTTCCACGTTTTGTGCGAATCGCGCCCCGAGCATCTGCAGCGGGCGCTGGAGGC
>CAMWJM010000183.1 GCA_947174575.1 uncultured Alistipes sp.
CGCCACACCCGTAGCATACGATTTAAGGAACGGGCGCGAATTGGTGAAGTTATTGGCATAGAACGAGATCGACACATGATTGCCGATCTCCTTGGTGATGCTCAGATTGGCCGAGAAATAGGGATCGTAGCCGTCGGCGTTGTACGTGAACGCATTGGCCGAGCGCAGCAGCAGCGCCGCGAACGCCGGATCGCTCTTCTGGGCCTCGGTGAAGGGATGGCGCTGCCCGTCGAGGTCGATGTAGGCCAAGGGCCAGACGGCCGTGTAGCTGTCGCCGTCGTAGATGCTGCCGCCCGTGGGCCGGCGATCCTCGTCGACATTGAACGCATACTCCCGTCCGCCGTACTCCGAGAGGTTCTGCGACCGCTTCAGCAGCGACATTTCGAGCCGCAAGGTGATGATCATGCGGATCGAGGGCAGGTGGGTCGTCGCCGTCAGATTGGCATCCAGGGTGTGGGTGCGGCGGCCGTTGTAGGTGATCGTCGCCTGCCCGCCGTTGTCGGCATAGACGCCCGCATAGGGATAGAACACACCGCCCGACGTCGTGGCCGGATAGTAGCACGCTTCGCCCTCGTTGACATATTTCGTATAGGCATAGGCCCCGTCGAGCCGCAGCTGCGTACGGATCGGATTGATCTGCGGGAAGTCCACCACGAACTCCAACCCCATGCGGTCGACCGCCGAGCCGTTGTCCTGCATGGTGTTCTGCACGAACGTCCGCTTCTCTTCGCTCGCAGCGGCGACGAATCCGTTCGCCAAATTGTCGGCATCGCCGACGAGCACCTCGCCCGTGCGGGGATCGACCCGGAACGTCGGATTCTTCGGCAGCTCGTAGCCCGCCGGCAGCTCCGACACCCGATAGGCGAACGGATCGTACTTTGACGTGAGTTCGTAGGGGTACTTCGTGCGGTTGAAGTAGCCGGCCAGCGACACGGCCAGCTCGCCCCACCGCAGATCGACGCCCACCTCGGCGTTGCGGTTGCGCTGCCAGCGCAGATTCTCGTTGTAGAGCACCTCGTAGGGCTGCGTGTGGTAGACATAGATGCTCTTGTCGGACGAATAGGTCGTACTGAAGACCCGCGTGTCGCGGTAACGCGGCAGCGGATAGAGGATGTTGAACGACGGCAGCTTCTCGGTCACGCCCCAGCCGCCGCGGACGACCACCGCCTCGCCGATGCGGTACTTGAAGTTCAGACGCGGCGACAGGCTCGCCGTATTCTTGTACGACGAATGCTTGATCCATGTCTTCTCGGCGCGCAGACCCGCCATGAGCTGCAGCGACGTGCTGCCTATGGGCACCGTGAGCACCTCCTCGACATAGGCCGCCAGATTGTGCATGTAGGGGATGTCGGTATAGGGCCGCGGACGATAGCCGTCGGGCGCCAGCGCGGGATCGTCGTAGAAAGCGCCCTTGCCCACGTTGCCGTCGGCCCGCCAGGCGGCGCCGATCTTGGCATTGCTGTGTATGCCGCCCCAGTGGCGCACCCATGTGGCCTTGAGCGAGGCGGAATAATCGAGCTGCTTGGAGTCGACGTTGCACAGCGAATAATAGGTCGCCGGAAGCATCGCCGCCACGAAATAGCCCTCCTGCTCGCTGTGCACGGCGGGATGAGCCACGGCCATCGACTCGTATTTGCGCGTGCGCACCAGATTGTCGGCATACGACACCGAAGCCTCGAAATCGACATTGGTGATCCACTTGCGGTTGAGCTGCCACTTGAGCGAGGTGTTGGCCCGCAAAGCGTTGTCGCGCGCCTTCTCCCACTGGCCCGCCATGGCATCGGGATCTTCGTCGGTGTTCATGCCGCCGATGTTGGCCGTCGCGCCGAAGTTGAACCGCAAGACCTCGGCGAAAGTGTTCGAGTAGTTGAGCGAAAGGCCCGTACGCGAATAGGAGGTGTAGGGCGAAACGGGATTCTTCGTCGCGCGGGTATATTCGACGTTGCTGTTCAGCACGCCGCGCGCATGGCCCAGATCGAACCCTTTCGAAGCCGAAACCTGCTTGGTGCGCGGATTGGTCGAGAGCACCACCGTATAGGGCGTCTTGCCCTTGCGGGTCGAAATGCGCACCATGCCCGACGTGAGATCGCCGTACTCGGCCGAGGGCACGCCCGTCACCACCTCCACCGCCTCGATGTTGGTCGAGGCGATGTTGCGGGTGCTCACGCCCGACATGGCGTCGAGCGAAGCGTTGGTCGAGAGCCGCACGCCGTCGACCTCGACCGCCGTACCGAACGAGGCGTTGCCCGCGTCCGAGCCGCCGCCGCGCAGCGAGAACGGCGCGTCGGCGGCCGTGAGGTCGGGATTCACGGTCTTGCCGCCCGGCAGCAACGAGGCGATGTCCGAAGCGTTGACCATCTGCAGGTGATCGAGGGCGTTCGACCCTATGGTGCGCGTCGTAGCCATGGCGTCGGACGACTCCTTGGCCGTCACCACCACGCTCTCCAACGTAAGGTTGTCTTCCGAAAGATGCAGCACGACCTCCTCCATGCCGGCCCCGATCCGCACCTCGACGATCGCAGTGACATAGCCCAGGCACGACACCGCGAAACGGGTCGCACCCGCCGGCACGCTCTTCAGCCGAAAACACCCGTCGTTGTCGGCCACGGCCCACAACCCGTGGTCGGGCAGCTCCACCACCGCCTGACCCACAGGCCGATCGGAACCGCTCGTCAGCACGCGCCCGGCGATGTCGTGGCCTTGCGCCGAGAGGAGCGACGGGAGGCTCAAAGCGAAAAATAACGATAAAAGTCTTCTCATAACATCCCCTTACGCAACAAATATATAAAAAAAGCGTTGGAATATGGACAGAAAAGCCAACTATTTACGAATTCTTCTTTCCGGATGCAAATTTACTCGTTCCGCACCGGCGAGTCAATCCCCGATTGTCGGTATTTTCGCATGACGGCATCCGGAGCGCACGCCGCCCCCACGGATCGGATCGAAATAGAAAATTTATTGAATTTCGATAAAAAATAATTGTTTTTCGAGAAATAATCATTATTTTTGCCCTCGCTTACCGTACAAACCGAAGAAACCTATGATCCGCCTGGAACAAATCCACAAAACCTACAACAACGGTTCGCCCCTGCACGTGCTCAAGGGGATCGACCTCCAAGTCGCCCGCGGCGAACTGGTCTCGATCATGGGCGCCTCGGGATCGGGCAAATCCACCCTGCTCAACATCCTGGGCATCCTCGACAACTACGACAGCGGCAGCTACTACCTGGCCGGGCGGCCGATCCGCGACCTCAACGAGAAGCAGGCGGCCGAGGCGCGCAACTGCATGATCGGCTACATCTTCCAGTCGTTCAACCTGATAAGCTACAAGAACGCCGTCGAGAACGTCGCCCTGCCTCTCTACTACCAGGGCATGGCCCGCCGCAAGCGCAACGCCTTAGCGCTCGAATACCTCGATCTGTTAGGGCTCAGGGAGTGGGCCGCGCACATG
>CAMWJM010000184.1 GCA_947174575.1 uncultured Alistipes sp.
CCCGAGTCGAGGGCATAATATGCCTTTTGGGGGTTGTGGCACCCGTTTTAATGTAAGAGGATTCAAAGTTAAAAAAAATATGCGGAAAAGCGAATTGTTTACCCGGATATTGACCGCCGTAGCCGAGGAGACAGAGCTTTCGACGCTGGAGATTCTGTCGCACCGCAAGACTTTGGAAATCGTCAACGCCCGCTATTTACTGGTCTACCTGCTTTTCTGCTATCGCTTCTACCGCTCGGAAATCGCCCGCAATCTCAACATCACCCCACAAGCCGTCGGCCGCATCTTCTCGGGATTTGACGGACGTTGCAAACAAAACCGTTTTCTTGAACTTTCTTTGAACCGAATCCGAACCGAACTCGAACGCAACTAATTGCCCGCCATAGTGTTTTGTGAGACCTTTGCAATGCGGTGGCAAAGGTCATCGCCTCAAGCGCCAAAGAGGAAAGAGGCGGACAAATCAAAATTATTATGCCTTACACAGAAGAGAGCGGACAGGGCATGACCCGTACGGGCTCAATTGGCTGGAAGACGCTGAACACGCTGTTGGGTGCTGGTGGTCTGGCGACCGGTATCACGGCTTTGGCATCCAAAGAACCGAAGCACAACCGGCACAATGGCTATGGCCATTACGACGATTACGGTTACGCCGAGGGCTGTGGCCACGGACACAATCATGGTGCCCCGACGGCATTCCAATCGTGGGAGAAGAGCTGCGATGATGCCGTAGAGCTGACCAAAGCGTTTTACGACGGTCGCATCACCGAACTCAACGAAGCCCGCCAAGCCCGCGAAATCGACATCAACGAGAAGTTCAACATCTGGAAATCTCAAGTGGATGCCGACTTCGGTCTCTACAAGGAGCAGCGCGACAACTTCGACAAGCTCTCCGATCGCATCGGAGCGCTGGAAACGAAAGTCGCTGTGGGCGCCGCCGTTCGCCCGTATCAGGATCGCCTGATTCAGTGCGAAATCGACAAGGCGCTGCGGGAAAGCATCAACTACACGGATCGTAAGACTTGCAAGGCCATCTATGGCGTCGTAGGTCTTCCGTCTACGCCGACGACTACCGTGTTGGAAGGTGCATGCCCCAACGGGTGTCAGCGTGTCGTGGCCGCAAGTGCGGACGCGGCATAACGCAGGCACGGAGAGGAGCGCCCCATAACGGGGTGCCTCCTCTATTTTTTTTGTCAAATGCAAAACAATGATAGTATGCCTTACGATTCTTTACTTCATAATCCGGAGGCCGTATCCGATCCGCTGCTTCAAGATACGGGGTCAGTGGCGAGATTGGATCAGCAAATAAGCCGGATGATTGAATTACGCGACCAAATGCGCCAACAAGTACAACAACAAGGTACTACCGAAAATCGTTCACCACAGGCGAGACGAAAAAAAACAGTCTGGGATGAGATACGCGAAGAGTTGAATGACCTGACGGATGGACAAAAGGAAATTTTGTTCGCCGATCCTGAATACCAGCAACGGGATGCTGTAATTGCAAATATTGCCGCTCAATATCAAATGCAACTGCTGATTCCTTATGTACTCGATGACGAAGACGGTCGCAAGGCTCTCGAAGCGCAGCTATACACCATACGGGCGAAGAAAGACCAATTACAAGCTAAAGAACGTGCAGAGTTACAAGAATTCAAAGCTTGGAAAGAAGCAAAAGCCCAGAAAGCCCGCAAAACAGATAAAGCAGAATAAGAATGGATGCAAAGACGCAAATACAGATATTCAAACAGCAAGCCGTTCGATGGATAAACACCCAGATAGATGAGCTACTGGGAGACGGGCTGAATGCGAAGTTGATAAAACCGATCCTTGAAGAGATGATCGATAAATATTCGCAAGACAAGGCTATAGATACATTCTTATTGTTATTCGTAAACGACAAAGGCGAGTTCAGCATTGACAGGCTACTTGACCGATATATCGACACATTTACGTCCGACGGCGGCATTCGTTTCCAATGGCGCGATATTGCGCCTGTTGGAGCAATATTGGATAAAATCAACGGGGATAAAATCAACGTTATAACGGCTGCCGACATCAAGAATCTGAAAGATAACTTTACAACTGCATTAAACAAATAAACACGATGGAACAGATGATAGAACGATACGAGGAGCTGTATCAAGATATGGCAACCTCGAAAGACGTGTCCAAGATGCACGTCTTCGGCGCCGTTGGCAAATGGATGTTCTGCAAGCTGGCCGAAACGAATCCTCGCGCGGCCCAGATGGCGCTGGATAAACTCGAAGCCATCCACTGGAACAACTACCTCTCGGACGCCGAAGCAAAAGAAATATGCGCGACCTTGGTAAACCAAGACGGCACGACGGGATGCAAGTGGGGAAAGGAAGCGTTCCTGCAAGCGATAGAGAAGCAAGGCGAGGAGACGGAGAAGAAACCCTACTTCAACGAAAACGCCTTGTGGGTAACAGCGAACATGATCTACTCGGATCACGCCAAGAGCATCGCCGAAGACATGGATGCCCAGAGCGTGGCGGCGGTACCTGCCGAGAAAATGGCCTACTCCTGCTATCGAAAGGCGGTCGAGAAGCTCTGCGATCGCGACCGCAAACACTTCATAAGGCAGTATTTTGCTGAAGAACTGGAGTAAATTTTAATATGGCTGATTCTTCAACGACACATTTATCTCAAAAAGAGCGCATTGATGACCTTTTAATACAAATGCATTCTGATATTTCAGATGCTGAATTTGAAAGGTTAAGAATGCTAATATATGAAGAGATAGATAATATGACATTCCCTTTTTGAGAGTCTGTGGCACCTATTTAGGTGCCACAGCTATATTTTGCTCCAGTCGAATAGAGCAAGTAATTTTGTATTAGCATCCCATAGAATGCTCCAGTCTTTTACCAAATATATGTCCGTTACTTTCATTGCAGGGTCTATGTGATTTAGCATTTCGTGTACGATGTATTTGTCCAGTCCTGCACCACCAATTTTGCCGGATTTCGTATCCTTAACTCGTGGTGTACGGGCGATTGTTGCCATTGAATGGCGAGCGGCATAGAATGTTAGGCCGGTTATACCTATGACATTACCCACGATTTTAAGACCTTTGTTTAAGGCAAAGCTAAAACTATGTCGATCCGTATACCGTAAGTAGAAGTTGAAAAGCCGCTTGCCGGTTTTGTCTTTATACCGAGAAATCAATTTATTTATGCACGGATCTATTTTTATGTGCATTTCAGCTTGGTCATTACGTCGGGATGCCGTCTTTTGCCGATTGTAAATTATTTCGTCGTTTAGTGGCTTGGCACATTCTAACATGTCAACGCTATTTATTCCCATCAATGCGAATGATAGAAGAAAGCAATCTCGTGCCAGTTGTGCGAGTTCGTTAGTAAATGGGGGAAGATTGATAATCTGTTGAATGATTTATGGGGATACCGCTCTTTTATCTGTAGGTGGTGG
>CAMWJM010000185.1 GCA_947174575.1 uncultured Alistipes sp.
GCGAAGCGACGACCGAAAGCCGCCATGCCGAAGCGAATGAAGTATTGACCGCCCGCGAGCAGGCTATCGTCGCAGTGGCATCCTATACGGGCAAAGGCAATCTGGAACATCTGAAACAGGCACTCGCGGAGGCTTTGGAGGCCGGTATGACCGTCAATGAGGTAAATGAAGTGTTGATTCACGCCTACGCCTATTGCGGATTTCCGCGCAGCCTGCGGGCTATCCAGACGTTCATGCAAGTAGTGGATGAACGCAAAGCGAAAGGCATCGACGATCCCGTCGGGCAGGAAGCGACGGTAAGAGAAGACAACCGCAGCCGTTACGAACGCGGGCGCGACGTACTCGCCGAAATATCGGGCATATCGGCCGATGCCCCGAAAGCGGGATATGCCGTATTCGCCCCGACCGTCGAACGCTTCTTGAAAGAGCATCTGTTCGCCGATCTTTTCGAGCGCGACCTGCTGACTTACCGCGAGCGCGAACTCGCTACGGTGTCCGTTCTTGCGGGTGTGGGCGGTGTGGAGTCGATGGCATACGGCCACATGTCGATCTGCCTGCATCTGGGCATCACGGCTGAACAGCTTTCAGCATTGTTGAATATCGTGGAGACGAACCTCGGCAAAATGTATTCTGAACCGCTTCGCGGAGTATTGAACGATTTCGATAAGCCGAGAGCATAGCCGAATGCTATTCGAGCTATGCCGAGGCGAGAAATGGAGGAATGAAATTCAACCAATTGACGCAACAAAAATGAAAAGGATTATCTTATCGGCAGTGCTTATGGCTTTTATCGGAACAACGGAAGCGCAGAACATAACTATCGCCAAGCAGGGGCATTTCTCTGTCGGCGGCGTGACCATACAACGAGCGGGCGAATACGACAACCGCAAATTCGTCGGCTGGGCGGAGCAGGAGGAGACCGGTCAAAGCTACCGTGCCGATCATGCCTTCGTGGATTTTCAGATACCCGCCGACGCTCATCGGCTGCCGCTGGTCTATGTGCACGGTTACGGCGGCTCGGGCGTCTGTTGGCAGATGACGCCCGACGGCCGCGACGGATTCGCCACGTTGATGCTGCGCCACGGGTGGAGCAGTTATGTCATGGATCTTCCGGGACGCGGCCGTGCGGGAAGAACATCGGCGACCACTGCGGTCAAGCCTGTGGCCGACGAGATGTTCTGGTTCGACATTTGGCGCCTCGGCATATGGCCGAATTACAACGACGGAGTGCAGTTTCCGAAAGACTCCGTGTCGTTCTCGCAGTTCTTCCGTGAAATGACGCCCGATCTGAGCGACCATCGGCAGGACGTTTCCGCTCTCGGCGCATTGGCCGACCGCATCGGCGATCATATTCTCGTTACCCACTCGGCCGGCGGATTTCCGGGCTGGATAGCTGCCATGCAGAACCTTGAGGTCAAGGCGGTCGTTGCGTATGAACCGGGCGGTTTCGTGTTTCCCGAGGGCGAAGTACCGGAACGTATCGACGGACTGACGGGAGGTGTAGCCGGAAATCCCGTTCCGATGGAGCAGTTCGAGCGGCTCACGCAGATCCCGATCATACTCTATTTCGGCGACTATATTCCCGAAACACCGTCCGAGAACCTCGGTGACGAAAACTGGCGCGTGCGTCTGCAAATGGCTCGCAAGTTCGTGGAGACCGTGAACCGCCACGGCGGTAATGCGACATTGGTCGAACTGCCCCAAATAGGCATCTATGGCAATACGCATTTCCTGATGCAAGATCTGAATAATGACCGACTTGCGCAGCTTCTCGACGAATGGCTGAAGAGCAATAATCTGGCAGAGTGATCAGGTTGGAGGCATCGCTCGTATTGGGCGATGCCTTTCAACGGTTGAGGAATTTTATCGTTTGCTATACATTCAGAACCCAAGCCGAGGAGATAGAGGCTTTGCAATAAGAAGTGAATGGCGCGGATTACCAACGCTTCTTAGGGCGACGATTTGTTGCCCGACAGCCGCCGATTCTCGGGTCGTATTCTCCAATCGAAAAGTGCCGACTTCGGAGGTGCTTTCATTCCCCTTGCGGGCAAGCTGTTTTCCGTTACGGAAATAGTTTCGGGTAACGGAAAACACAGCTTGCTATTTGCTTTTTGCAAATACGTTGGCTTTCGCCGTCGTTTTCTCGCCATGGCAGAGTCGTGCGAGCACGACTCTGTTCATTTGGCTTATCGAAAACGTTCCGTCCGCCCGTCGGACGGACTATTGAACCGGGCGCCGTAAAAACGGGCAAGGCGACTCCATCTACGTCGGAATCGTTACAGCGGCAAAGATACCGACCGATTCAGTCGGTTGATTCTTGGGGAAGAATGCCTCTTGTAGCCACTTTGAAGCCACAAGCGACCATAAATTTATAATGTAAGGATAGAGGTCGAGATAGCTCGGCTGATTCGTCAACCGTATTTCCGTTCAGATGATTGTAATATCAACCGATCGTATGTCTGACTGCGTAAATACATAATCGGCCGTACGAATAACCGACTGTCTGCTCATATGTATAGTCAGCCCAACGGTTATACGTATGGCTGTATGACCAGTTAGCCGGATGAATGGCCGTATGTTTGTTCATGTAACAGCATGTGTATATGCCGGCGTACCGACATAACGATATCTTCACTCCATTTATGCCAAGTGGAAGATTGAAGGATTCTGGCGTTTCCTTGTGCGATGCCTCTATCCAATCGGGCTGTGTGCTGTGCGATATTGATTGACCGCGGCAGAGCGGCTCTCACCCGGTCGGCAGCGAACGGAAAACGAAGCTGTTGATTCGGTTATGCCTTAGCGGAGCCGGTATGGATGGAATCTGTTTCAGTAGCTTGAAAGGTTCGGGATTCGCTCACGACAAGATTTTTGCGGAAAATACGCTTCGTCCGTAAGGCGCAAGGAAGATTTTCCGCAAAACCGCCCAGTGGCCCGATCTTGCACGAGCGTAAAGCCCGGAAATACCTTTGCGAACGAAACTGAATCCATCCATAACTGTAATATATAATAGATTCAGCATAAGACTTGTTTCAAATTGGATTGACTACCTCTGTTTTGATTTCATATATGATAGTCGCTTTGTCTTTGTGAACTACATCCACTTTTCTATTTTAGAATATTTAATGGAGATAATTAAAATTAAATCGTAAAATGTTGCAAACATAGAAAAAAAATAGCTATGTTTGCAACACAATCACAGTATAATGACTATTAGAGAATGGATAAACGACCGACTAATTCATGGGAAACCTTGTTTTTCTGTGGAGGATGTCCGCGTCGCATTTCCAAACATTATTGAAAACACCATGCGTCGCGAGCTAACGCGACTTGTATCTAATCAAATTATAATTACAGTCTATCGAGGTTTCTATGTTATAGTTCCCCCTCATTATGCGCTTAATCTTAAGATTCCAGCGTATTTTTACATAGATCAGCTCATG
>CAMWJM010000186.1 GCA_947174575.1 uncultured Alistipes sp.
CTGATGCCCCGTCTCCTTGAACATCCGATCCAGCGCGTCGTGCATCTTCTCCCAGATCGCATAGCCGTAGGGTTTGATGACCATGCACCCGCGCACGGCCGAATTCTCGGCCAGTCCCGCCTTGACCACCAGATCGTTGTACCACTGCGAGTAGTTGTCGTCCGATTTGGTGAGGTCTTTGAGTTCCTTTGCCATAATATACCAACTATTTTTTCGGGCACAAAGATACGAATAAGTCGAGAGCAAAAAAACGAATTCATTCGATTTTTTTGCCGAGGCGCAGTATCTTCGGCGAAGCCAAAGATACGAATAAGCGAGGGCAAAAGCAAGCTCGCTTGCATTTTGCCGAGCATGAGTAGCTAAAACGAAGTTAAAGATACGAATAAGCCGAAAACAAAACCAAATTTATTTGGATTTTGTTGAGGCGAAGTATCTTCAATGAAATTAAAGATACGAATAGTCGAGCGCAATGCCAAATTTATTTGAGCATTGCCGAGACCGAGTATCTAACGACTTGAAGATGATACGAACCCTCGTTGCCGAATACGGCTAAAAATGCGTGCCCGCAGGCTGCAGCAAGGATCTATCGCCCGGACAGAAATTGATTTCGCCGTCAGAACCGGAACCCGAGCGTCAGCGCCACGTTGTGCCGTGCGAACTCGGTGCGGTAGAGCGAACTTTCGGCAGCTCCGGCCGCATCGTCGACATAAAACAGATAGTAGTCGGTTGTCGCGCAGTTCATATACTGGTAGGCCAGATCGAGGGTCACCACCCGCGACAGGGCCAGACCCAGGCCGGCGCTGCAGTAGATCGTCCGCTCGATGGCCGGTGCCGTCAGCTCCGCGCCTTTGCCGAGCATCGAGCCGCTGTAGCCGAATCCGGCGCGCAGCGCCAGGGCGGGCGTGAACTTGAATTCGGCACCCGCGCGCACGATGTTCGACCCCTTGAAATCCCGGCGGAAGCGGTCGTTGTAGAAACTCCCGGTATCCAGCCCCGAAGGGTTGTCTTTCAGGCGGATGCCGTTGTACCAGTCGCGCTCATAGTCCACCGAGAGGATCGCCCGCGCACCGAATGTGTACGAGACGCCCAGCAGCAGACGCGCCGGTGTGCAGAACGACCAGTTGTAGGGATTCTCATCGATCCACAAGGGCGTGGTCATATCGCGCGTGCCCGACGAAACGTAGCCCCGGTCGTCGGGCGCGACGTTCGGATCCGCGCCTTTGCCGAGCATCGAGCCGCTGTAGCCGAATCCGGCGCGCAGCGCCAGGGCGGGCGTGAACTTGAATTCGGCACCCGCGCGCACGATGTTCGACCCCTTGAAATCCCGGCGGAAGCGGTCGTTGTAGAAACTCCCGGTATCCAGCCCCGAAGGGTTGTCTTTCAGGCGGATGCCGTTGTACCAGTCGCGCTCATAGTCCACCGAGAGGATCGCCCGCGCACCGAATGTGTACGAGACGCCCAGCAGCAGACGCGCCGGTGTGCAGAACGACCAGTTGTAGGGATTCTCATCGATCCACAAGGGCGTGGTCATATCGCGCGTGCCCGACGAAACGTAGCCCCGGTCGTCGGGCGCGACGTTCGGATCGACAGGGTTGTTGGCATAGGCCATGCCGGCGGCCGAACTCTGGAACTTGCGGTCGAGCGAATAGTAGGTCGGCGTGTGGAACGCGACGCCTATGCGCAAGCCCGCCACGGGCCGGTAGACGATGCCCAACTTGAAGTTGACGCCCGCGCCGCTCACCGTGGTCGCCTGGTTGAGCTTGGCGTAGAGCAGCTGGTAGTCGAGCGACGGATCGGTGCCATAGGGATGTGCCTGACTCGGATCGGCATAGAGATAGTCTTCGGCATAGTCGACATAGAGTCTCTGGTGAATGCTCTGAATGCCGAGCGTGGCACCGATATAGAGTTTGTTCTCGATGTTGGCGCCCACCGACAGCGCGAATTCGCCCGCCGAACCGCGGCTCTTGACCGTCGTATAATGGCCCACGGCGGCATCGTTGCCGATCCAGGTCGGCTGCCACGAATCGGGATTCTCGGGATCGAGCTGGTCGATCATGAAAGCCCGGTAGGCCAGCGCCGCATTCCACAGGTCGACGGGGATGCGATCCCAATTCCAGTCGCCCGAGCCGTCGTTGTCGTAAAAATCGCGTTTCGACCGCCCGCTCCAGATCATCTGGCGCGCGAACACATCGGCCACCGAACCCGCCTGCCCATGCCGCTGGAACGAATAGTCGTAGTTGAAGTCGGCGATACGGTTGTAGCCCACGCCGATCGTGAGACCCACCAGCCCCCGCGTACCCTCGTACGCCTTGATCGCGATGCCGACGTCGGACATCGAAAAACGGCTGGTCGAGTTCTTCCCATAGGGCGACGCGTCGGTCGTGCTGCGCCCGAAAGTCATCATCGGCGTAAGCGAAATCTCGCTTTTGCGGTACATGCCCAGACCGGCCGGGTTGATCGACATCGACGAGACATCGGCGCCCAGCGACGTGAACGCCCCGGCCATGGCCATGGCGCGCGCCGACCCGAAATTGAACTGCGTCTGCGAAAACGACACCATGTCGGCAGGCATCAACAGATCCCTGTCCATCAACAACCCGCCCATGGCGCCGCTTTGAGCGGCGGCCGACCCGATGGTCGCGACCGCGGCCCACATTACGATCATACGCTTCATAACTGACTCACGATTTTAGGATTAGCGACCTCCGGCATTGCGGTAGCTGCCGCCCGACGAGCGGCTGCCCGAACCGCTCGAATAGCTCGACGAACCGCTGCGCGACGAGCTGCCCGAATTATAACTGCCGCCCCGGTTGTAGGAGTTGCTGCCGGTGTTACCGCCCGAATCGTTGCGGTACGACGAATTCGAATTGCCGCTGCGCTCGCCGCGCGAGGGCGTCGACTGCTGCCAGCCGCTGCCGCCGGACGACGAATTGCGCACGCCGAAACCGCTGTTGCGGTTGCGATACGACGAGTTCGACGAACCCGATGTCCCGCTGCCCGACCGCAGGGCGGGCGACCCGTAGCGCACACCCGACGGCGGCGTAGCGGGATCGGCACGATGCACGATGTCGGACGCGTAGCGACGATGCGGACGGCCCGCGCCGCCGCCCCAATGGGGATGTCCCGGATAGCCCGGCCCCCAGCCGTGGCCCCACGACGGCCCCCACCAAGGACGATACCACGGATCGTACCACGAATGGCCCCAGCCGAAGCTCCAGCCCCAGCTGCCGATCGAGAAGCCCCAACCGCCATAATAGGGTGCGTTCCACCCGTAGTACCACGGATCGACATAGACCGCCGGGCGCCCCCAGGTGCCGAACATGGCGGTGATGTATTTCGGCTCGACCCACACCTGGTCGCCCATGACCATGACGTTGTAGAACGCCGGATCGTAGGCCGAGACATAGT
>CAMWJM010000187.1 GCA_947174575.1 uncultured Alistipes sp.
GGACATGGTGGTCAAGGGTGTGGCGAGCAAGTCGGGCAACAAGATCTTCATCATCCAGTCGATCGACCGCAAGATGGATTTCGAGGACATCGCCCGTGCCCGCGATCTGGAATTCGACGAGCTGCTGACCGAGATCGAGGGCATCGTCAACTCGGGAACGAAGCTCGACATCTCCTACTACCTGGGCGGCTTCATGGACGAAGAGAAGATACAGGACATCTACCTCTATTTCAAGGAGGACGCCGAAAGCGACTCGCTCGATGCCGCGATCGAGGAACTCGGCTCCGACTACACCGAGGAGGAGATCCGCCTGGTACGCATCAAATTCATGTGCGAACAAGGAAACTGACCGACACGGATATGAACAAAAAGACTTTCATCCTCGCCCTGACATTCTTCTGCGCTACATTGGTGTGGCTGGGTGTCAACATCCGCTGGTTCATCACGTGCCGCGGCTGCGTGAGCCGGTTCGACCTGCTGGTAGCGCTGCTCTTCGCGGCGGCGGGCGGCGGCATGACCCTGCACGAATTCCGCAAGAAGAAACGCACGCATCTGGAAGATGCCGACAAACACCAAATCCCCTGACAATGGCGATATTGAGACGATTCGTATCGATCCTGGCCGGGATATTCTTCGTCCTGGCGATCATATCGGCCTGGCGCGTGGCCATGGCCGACGGCAGCGACATCTGGTATGTGCCGGTAGCGATGGCCTGTGCCGCGATCGCCATGATCTTCGCGGCGCTGCGGCTGCAACCGCGCAATGAAAATCCGACCGAATAACAACCACGGACAACACTCGCTTCCCGAGAACAACAAACGGACGACGGATTTTCCGACCCCCGATGATCGAATTCCATGACCAAGACCGCTCTTTTTCAATGCGTCCGCGTGACGGCTATGGTGCTGGCCGTGGCGGGTATCATCTATGCGCTCGAATACCTGCCGGACGGCGGGGCGACGCGCTTCTGGATCGCGCTCCTGGGCATCGGGTTCGCAGGGCTGCGCTACAGCTTCCGAGTCGCGCAGCGGACGGCGAAAAACTCGGCGACCGAACGGGGCGGAACACTGCGGAACGATCGGCGAAGCAAACACGCTAATATCGGACGGATGTCCTGAACGGGGATTGCGTATACATTGTTTATGAGCGAAGTACGGGCCAAAAAAGCATTGGGCCAGCATTTTCTGGTCGACCTCAACATCGCGCGCAAGATCTGCGAGGCGCTCGCGGGCGGCACGCCCGAGGCTCCCGCCATCGTGCTCGAAGTGGGGTGCGGCATGGGCGTGCTGACGCAGTTTCTGCTGGGGCGCGACGACCTCGCGACCTGGGGTGCCGAGATCGACTCCGAGAGCGTAGAATACCTCCACGCCCACTACCCCGCGTTCGCTCCGCGGCTATTGGAGGGCGATTTTCTGAAGATGGAGCTGCGCGAGCTGTTCCCGGCCGGCCTGAAGATCATCGGCAACTTTCCCTACAATATATCGTCGCAAATCTTCTTCAAGATTCTGGAGCACCGCGATTTGGTGCCCGAATGCGTGGGTATGATCCAGAAAGAGGTGGCCGTGCGCATCGCCGAACCGCCCGGATCGCGCGAATACGGCATCCTCTCAGTGCTGCTGCAGGCGTGGTACGACATCGAATATCTTTTTACGGTGAACGAATCGGTGTTCGACCCGCCGCCAAAAGTCAAGAGCGCCGTGATCCGCCTGCGCCGCAACGGCGTGGAGCGGCTCGACTGCGACGAAAAACTCTTCGTCCGGGTGGTCAAGGCTTCGTTCGGCCAGCGCCGCAAGATGATCCGCAACTCGCTGCGTGCGGTCTTCGGCGACTTCCGAGGTGCGGAGCATCCCTACTTCTCGCGCCGGGCAGAACAATTGTCCGTGAACGAGTTCGTCGAACTCACGCAATGGACGCAGCAACACTTATAATTCAGAATTCACAATTCACAATTAAGGAAAATCCTGTTGCGAATTCCAAAATAATTCTGAATTGTGAATTTTGAATTATGAATTTTCAATCGCTCCCGCCACCACGGTCACCAGATCTTCGCGCTTGAGGTATTGCTGCGCCAGACGCTGCACGTCGTCGGGGGTCATGGCGCGGATCGCCCGCAGATTGGCGTCGATGATGCCGTTGTCGGCGCCGCACAGGATGTTTTCGATCGTGACGTCGGCGATGCCGAACGGCCCGTCGAGGATGCGCATCATCTCCCCGGCCATGATGTTCTTGACCAGCGACAGTTCGTCGTCGGACATCGGCTCGCGGCGTAGCCGCTCGATTTCGGCATAGATTTCGGCGAGCGCCGCCTCGGTCGCTTCGCTGCCGACCTGCGTCGCGATGGCCAAATAACCTGCCCGGTCGAAGTTGACCATAGCCGCGACCACGCCATAGGTGTAGCCGTGCCGCTCGCGCAGGTTTTGCATCAACCGCGACCCGAAATAGCCGCCCAGCACGGTGGCGACGACCTGCATGCCAACGAAATCGGGATGCTGGCGCGGAAAGAGCAGCCGCCCGATGCGGATCGACGACTGTACGGCGCCCGCATGGGCGACACAGGTGTCGAAAACCGTCTGCGGGGCAGGGAAATGCGGCTGTGCGACCGCTCCATGGGGCAACTGCGCGGCAATGGCGGCAATGGCCTGCCGCTCCTGCTCGCCGATGCGGCCGCTGCACACGACGAATCCGTTTTCGGCCGTATAGAACGTCCGGTAAAACCGCTCTATATCCTTGCGGGTCAGCCGGTCGTACAGCTCCTCGTCGGACGCAACGCCATAGGGATGCTGCGGCCCGAACAATGCCGCACCGAACGCCTCGCGCGCCTGCACGTCGACCTTCTGCCGATCGATGGCGAGCCGCTGCTTGCGCTTGGCGCAATAGGTCTGCAACTCCTCTTCGGGGAAAACGGGCCGCAACAAAATCTCCTCGGCCACGGCCAGCGTCTCGCGGAAAAACTTGGAGAGCATGGCGAAATTGACATAGACGTAATCGCGATCGAGGTTGACATCGAACCACGAACCGTAGAAATCGAGCTGCTCGGCGATCTCGTGCGCCGTGTAGCGCTGCGTCCCCTCGGCCAGCAGATTGGCCGTCGCCGAAGCGCTGAAAGGCACTTGCTGCACGGCCGACCCGGCCCGGAAGACGAACGTGACACGCAAGACCTCGAAATCGTCGGCCGGCAGCATGTAGAGCGCCACGCCGTTGGGCGCCGTCTCTTTCGAAGCAGCGGGCACGCGGATGTCGGACGGGAAGATCAAAGGCGGTCGAACCGAAGCGGACGGCAGCGGATCGGCGAAAAAGAGGTTCGAATATCGTTTCATCGGGCCTGATAAATTAGCGTGGAACTCGATTCGGGCCGCAGCACGCGACTGCAGAAATCGGCGATCGCCGGGGCGTGGACGGCACGGTAG
>CAMWJM010000188.1 GCA_947174575.1 uncultured Alistipes sp.
TCTAATTGAAGAAAATCGAGGATATTTCTTTATAATTATGTACGCGTTCGATCACCTCGGCGAAGATGTCTGCGACGGTGAGTACCGTGAACTTGTGCAGGTCTTTGCCGGGGTTGAGGGGGATGGTGTCGGTGACGATCACCTCCTGCAGTGCGCTGTCGTTGATCCGCTCGTAGGCCGGGCCGGAGAGCACGGGGTGGGTGATGGCGGCCCTCACGCTCTTCGCCCCGCGGGCCATGAGCATGTCGGCGGCCATGCAGATCGTGCCGGCCGTGTCGATCATGTCGTCGACGATCAGGATATTGCGCCCCTCGACCTCGCCTATGGCGGTCATCTTGCCCACCACGTTGGCCTTGGCGCGCTCCTTGTGCGAGATGATGATCGGCGTGCCGAGGAGCTTGGCATAGGTGTTGGCCCGCTTGGCGCCGCCCATGTCGGGCGCTGCGATCGAGAGATCGGCGATGTTCAGGCTGCGGATGTAGGGCACGAAGATGCCGCTGGCATAGAGCGCGTCGACCGGCACGTCGAAGAATCCCTGAATCTGGTCGGCATGCAGATCCATGGTCATGATGCGGTCGGCACCTGCAGCCATGAGCATGTTGGCCACCAACTTGGCGCCGATCGGCACACGGGGCCGATCCTTGCGATCCTGGCGCGCCCAGCCGAAATAGGGCATCACGGCCACGACCTGGTGGGCCGAAGCGCGCTTGGCGGCGTCGACCATCATCAACAGCTCCATCAAGTTGTCCGAGGGCGGGAACGTCGACTGGATGACGAAGACCGTGCAGCCGCGGATCGATTCGTTGTAACAGGGTTGGAATTCGCCGTCGCTGAAGCGCAGCACTTCCGACTGTCCGAGCGTCGTGCCGAAGCTGGCGGCAATCTTCGCGGCCAGATACTCCGAGCCGCGACCCGAGAAAATCTTGATTTTGTGGATAGCCATAAGAGGGTTGTAGAATTTGCTGCAAAGATAGTGCAAGGCGAGTGCAATGCCAAATTTATTCGGGCATTACCGGGACGCCGCCTATTTTTTGCAAAGATAGTGCAGGCGGGATGAAAAAACACACCTTGCGAGGTGTGTTTTTTCAACATTCGGTCAACCGTTCAGACACTCGCCGATGAAGTCGAGGATTTCGTCGCGTCCCGTGCCTTTGGCCGACGAGGAGACCAGCATCGGCGGAAACTCCTCCCACTGCTCGGCCAGGGCGGCCTTGTAGCGCTCCACGCTGCGGCGCACCTGGGTCTGCGAGAGTTTGTCGGCTTTGGTGAAGACGATGCCGAACGGCACGCCGTGCTCGCCCAGCATCTCTATGAAGCGCAGATCGATCTTCTGGGGTTCGAGCCGCGCATCGACCAGCACGAACAGGAAATGGAGTTTCTCGCAGCGCAGCACGTAGTCGGTAATCAACTGGGAAAACTCGTCGCGCCGGGTTTTCGACGTGCGGGCGTAGCCGTAACCCGGCAGGTCGACCAGATACCACGCATCGTCGATGCGGAAGTGGTTGATCAGCCGCGTCTTGCCCGGCGTGCCCGACACCTTGGCCAGCCCCGCGCGGCCCGTCAGCATGTTGATGAGCGACGACTTGCCCACGTTGCTGCGCCCGATGAACGCGATGTCGCGCAAGTCGTCTTTCGGGACTTGCGAGATGCGCTCCGACGAGCAGCGGAATTCGGCTTTCGTGATCTGCATGGATACCTTTTAATATCCCAATATGCGCAACATGGAGCGGTAGGACTGCTCCTTGGCGAAGAGGCGCGTGTAGTATTCGTTGTCCGACTTGTCGCGGTCGATGATCACGTGCTTGGGGGCCGGAATCAGGCAGTGCTGGATGCCGCCGAAGCCGCCCAGCGACTCCTGGTAGGCGCCGGTGTGGAAGAATCCGATATATTGCGTGTTGCCCTTTTCGAGCTTGGGCAGGAAGATCGCGTTGGTGTGGCACTCGGAGTTGTAGAAATCCTCGCTGTCGCAGGTCAGGCCGCCCAGGAAGACGCGCTGGTACTCCTTGTCCCAGTTGTTCACCGCCAGCATGATGAAACGCTGGTTGATGCCCCATGTGTCGGGCAGCGTGGTGATGAACGACGAGTCGATCATATACCAGTTCTCGCGGTCGTTCTGCTGCTTCTGGTTGACGATCGAGTAGAGCGATGCGCCGCTCTCGCCCACGGTGAACGAGCCGAATTCGGTGAAGATGTTGGGTTCGTCGACGCCGTTGCGGTGGCAGATGTTCTTGATCTGCGCCACGATCTCTTCGGTCAGATATTCGTAGTCGTACTCGAAGTTCAGCGAGTTCTTGACCGGGAATCCGCCGCCGATGTTGAGGCTGTCCAGCTCGGGGCATATGGCTTTCAGCTCGCAGTAGACGTTGATGCACTTCGACAACTCGTTCCAGTAGTAGGCCGTGTCCTTGATGCCCGTGTTGATGAAGAAGTGCAGCATCTTGAGCTGGAATTTCTTGCTGTTCTTGATCTTGGCCTTGTAGAAATCCACGATGTCGTTGTAGCGGATGCCCAGACGCGAGGTGTAGAAATCGAACTTGGGTTCCTCCTCGCAGGCGATGCGGATGCCGATCTTGCACTTCTTCGAGAAGACGTCTTCGAACAAGTCTATCTCCTCCTTGTTGTCGATCACCGGGATCGTGTTCTCGAAGCCGTCGTTGACCAATTGGGCGATGTTCTCCACATACTGCGGGCGCTTGAATCCGTTGCAAATGATGTAGCGATCCTTGTCCATGATGCCGCCGTCGTAGAGCGCATTGATGATGTGGATGTCGTAGGCCGACGAGGTTTCGAGATGGATGTCGTTCTTCATGGCCTCCTCCAGCACGAACGAGAAGTGGCTCGACTTGGTGCAGTAGCAGTAGTTGTACGACCCCTTGTAGTCGACCTTGGCCATGGCCACGTTGAACATGCGCTTGGCCCGGTTGATCTGCTGGGAGATCTTCGGCAGGTAGGTGATCTTGAGCGGCGTGCCGTATTGTTTGATCAACTCCATGAGCGGAATGTCGTGGAAGTTGAGTTCGTTGTCTTCGACGGAAAACTCGTCCTGCGGGAAATCGAACGATTGTTCGATCAAGTCGATGTATTTGTCTTTCATGGTCGGTTTGTGGCTCGGTTCGTCGATCCGTCTTCGCTACATTGCAAATTTCGGGGCGAAGTAGCTCGATCGGATCGTCTCGAATTCGAGGATGCAAATTAGGCGATTATTTTCGGGATTACCAACATTTCGGACGATTTATTTCATTGCAGGAGTTTTTGCGGGCATGCTTTCGGTCGTGCGGCGGGTGCGACGGAATGTGCAAAACCGGCATTGCAGAGTGTAAAATACCGTTGCTGCAGAGCGCGAGAAGTCGTTGTTGCGAGGTGCGGGGAGCCGTCGCTGCGGTG
>CAMWJM010000189.1 GCA_947174575.1 uncultured Alistipes sp.
GAACGGCGAGACGGAGACGGGCGTGACGACCTTTCTGCTGAACCACGAAATCGACAAGGGGGCCATTCTGGCGCAGGAGCGCATGCCGATTCTGCCCGAAGACAACGTCGGCACGCTCTACGACAAGCTGATGCACGCCGGCACGAAGTTGGTGACCGACACCGTAGACCGCATTGCTGCGGGCGACATTGCGCCGGTCGAGCAGCAGCATATCAACGAAGCGACCCTGAAGCCGGCGCCCAAGATTTTCAAGGAGGATTGCCGCATCGACTGGACGCGGCAGGGCAGGGGCATCGTCGACCTCGTGCGCGGCCTTTCGCCCTATCCGGCGGCGTGGAGCACCCTGCGGCAGGACGACGGAGAAGAGACGACAGCCAAGATTTTCGCGGCCCGCTTCGAAGCCGCCGAACACGGCCGGGCCTGCGGCACGCTGGAGAGCGACGGCCGCACGTTCGTGCGCGTGGCCTGCGCCGACGGCTGGATCGCGATCGACGAGATTCAGATCGCAGGCAAGAAACGGCTGCCCGTCAAGGAGTTGCTTTTAGGCTGGCGCGACGTACTGCAATACCGGTTCGAATAACCGCATAAAGCGCGCGAAAGCGTTACTTTTCGTTCGTATAATCTCTTTCGCCGAAAATCGACGAGCCGACGCGCACCATCGTGGAGCCGCATTCGACGGCCAGCAGATAGTCGTGCGACATGCCCATAGAAAGGGTGTCGAAATGCACGCCGAAATAGGGCCGCAGGAGGTCGAAGCAGCGTTTCAACTCGCCGAAATCGCGTCGTACGACCGCCTCGTCGTCGGTGTTGGTGGCGATGCCCATGACGCCGCGCACGCGGATATTGGGCATTGAGCGGAAAGGCGCCGAGTCGAGATAACGCTTCAGTTCGCCCACGTCCCAGCCGCTCTTGGTCTCTTCCTGAGCCACATGAATTTCCAACAAAATATCGATCGTGCGGCCGCACCGGGCCGCTTCGCGCTGGATGGTCTCTGCAAGGCGCGCGCTGTCGACCGACTGGATCATCCGCACGAACGGCACGATCTGCCGCACCTTGTTGGTCTGCAGATGTCCGATCATGTGCCACTCGATTCCCTCGGGCAGGGCCTCGTGCTTGGCACACAGCTCCTGCGGGCGGCTCTCGCCGAAAATGCGCTGTCCGGCATCGTAGGCCTCGCGGATAGCCTCGGCAGGGTGGGTTTTCGACACGGCGACGAGCGTCACTCCCTCGGGCAGCGAAGCTCTTATACGCGAAAGATTGCAGGCTATTTCCGACATGACGAACTGAAATTGATCGGGTAAAATTAGACAAAAATCGGGCAAGAAACAAAAATGAATTGCGGATTGCGAATTATTGCCTATATTTGTAAAATGCGGATGCACCTCGGCGCAGCGTCGAACCGATCCCGCCCCGGACACGGCTTCTGCTATACTTTCAACTCGATCTACGACTCTATGAAAAAATTCGCACTTCTGCTGGCTGCGGCCGTCGCATCGTACGGGCCGGCGCAGGCCTGCACCAACTTCATCATCACCAAGGGGGCTTCAGCCGACGGCTCGGTGATGATCTCCTATGCGGCCGATTCGCACGCCCTCTACGGCGCACTGTACCATACGCCCGGCGGCAAGCACAAGGCCGGGGCGATGCTTCCGGTCTACGAATGGGATACGGGCCGCTATCTGACCGACATTCCGCAGCCGGCCCGCACGTGGTCGACGGTGGGCAACATGAACGAGCACTCGCTCATCATCGCCGAGACCACCTACGGAGGACGCGAGGAACTGGCCGACTCCACGGGCCTGATCGACTACGGTTCGCTCATCTACATCGCGCTGCAGCGCGCCACGACCGCCCGTGAGGCGATCGCTACGATCGTCGAGCTGGCTAATACCTACGGCTACGCTTCGGAGGGCGAGTCGTTCTCGATAGCCGACCCCAACGAGGCGTGGATCATGGAGTTGATAGGCAAGGGCTATAAGGACGACGGGCAGGGCGGCAACGCCCGCAAAGGCATCGTGTGGGTGGCGCGCCGCATCCCCGACGGCTATGTATCGGCCCACGCCAACCAGGCGCGCATCACGACGTTCCCGAAAAACGACCCCGAAAACTGTCTCTATGCCCCCGATGTCGTAGACTTCGCCCGCGAAATGGGCTACTACGAGGGTACGGACGAGGAGTTCAGTTTCTCGGACGCCTATGCTCCGGCCGACTTCGGTGCGCTGCGCGGCTGCGAAGCCCGTGTGTGGGCTTTCTTCCGCACGGTGGCCGACGGCATGGACGCCTACACCGACTATGCGCTGGGCCACAACCCGGCGAACAAGATGCCCCTGTGGGTGAAACCCCGCACGAAGATAGCCCCCAAGACCGTGTTCGACTGCATGCGCGACCACTACGAGGGTACGCCGATGGACATGACGACCGACCTCGGAGCCGGCCCGCACGCCTGTCCCTATCGCTGGCGCCCGATGTATTTCGAGGTCGACGGGGTGGAATACTGCAACGAACGTGCGACGGCGACGCAGCAGACCGGCTTCTGGTTCGTGGCGCAGGCGCGGCCCCAGGTGGCGCGCGACATGGGCATTCTGTGGTTCGGCGTAGACGATGCGGCGACCTCGTGTCTGACGCCGATCTACTGCTCGACGACCCGCGTGCCCGAATGCTTCCGCGAGGGCAACGGCTCGATGTTGAGCTACTCGCCGACCTCGGCATTCTGGCTGTTCAACCGTGTCACGAATTTTGCATATCTGCGCTACGACATGATTGCGGCCGACATCCGCAAAGCGACGGACGCATGGGAGAACGACGAGCTGAACGTGGCTGTTCCGCTGGTCGACCTGGCGGCGGCGAAACTCCCGGCCAAGAAACGCGCCCGCTATCTGACGGACTATTCCGTGCGGACGGCGCAGGCGCTGTTCGACCGCTGGAACAAATTGGACAAATATCTGTTGTTGAAATACATGGACGGCAACGTGAAGAGCGAACACGCCGATGTCGTGGAGTATCTCGACGGGGCGGGCACGGCGGCGCACTTCGTGGATAACGGCACGGGGCGCGAAATTCCGGATCGCATCCAATGGCCGGGCTACAGCGAGAAGTGGAAACGCGCCGTGGCGGCCGACAACGGAAAAATATTGAGAGTGATCAACGAATAAATCCGCAATGCCGCCGGGCTACGGCGTGCCGAATGATCGAATGACATAAGATATGAAATACGATATTCTTGTTGTGGGCAGCGGCCCCGGCGGCTACGTGGCGGCGATCAGGGCCGCGCAGCTGGGCAAAAAGGTAGGTCTCGTGGAGCGGGCCGAAGCGGGCGGCGTGTGCCTCAACTGGGGGTGCATACCGACCAAGGCGCTGCTCAAAAGCG
>CAMWJM010000190.1 GCA_947174575.1 uncultured Alistipes sp.
GCTGAAGACCTGTCATACGCCATGCGACGAAAACTCTTCTGTTTGTTCTTTTCCGCGCTGTCGCTTTTTCCGATGCGCTCCCCGGCGCAGGCCCCGCAGCAGCCGGCTGCGGAGATACCGCGGCACGGCGTGGGCGTGGTGATGAGCGGCGGCGGTGCCAAAGGCCTCTACCACATCGGCGTGCTGGAGGCTTTGGAAGAGGCCGGCGTGCCGATCGACTGCGTAGCGGGCACGTCGATGGGGTCGATCGTGGCGGCGATGTACGCCGCGGGCTACTCGCCGGCCGAGATGCGCGCGATCGTGGCGTCGGGCGTGGTCAAGGAGTGGGTGTCGGGCCGCATCGACCCCACGCGCTACATGTCCTACTACCGCCAGATGCGCAACAAGCCCTCGGTGGTCAATTTCCGCTTCGACCTGACGGCTCCCACGCGTAAATTCCGCGTGCCGAGCAACCTGATCTCCTCCACGCAGATCGACATGGCGTTCGCCGAGCTGTTCGCCCCGGCGACGGCCGCGGCGCACGGCGATTTCGACTCTCTGATGGTGCCGTTCCTCTGCGTGGCGAGCGACATGAACCGCCGCGCGCCCGTGGTGCTGCGCCGCGGCGATCTGGGCGAGGCGGTGCGCTCGTCGATGTCGATTCCGCTGGTTTTCAAGCCCATGAAACGCGACTCGATGCTGCTCTACGACGGCGGTATCTTCGACAACTTCCCCTGGCGGCCGCTCGACGAGCGGTTCGCTCCGGCGCTCATCGTCGGCTCGATCTGCACGGGCGGCAACACGCCGCCCAGCGAAAACAGCAACCTCATGGATCAGGCTTTCATGCTGGCCATGCAGGAGACCGACTACACGCTGCCGGCCGACCGCAGCGTGACGATCCGTCGCAGCGTCGAGGCGGGTATGCTCGACTTCGACCAGGCCGACGCGATCATGGACGCAGGCTATGCCGACGCCCGGGAGGCTCTGCCGCAGATTCTCGAACGCATCGCCGAGCGCTGCACGCCCGAAGAGTATGCGGCCCGCCGCCGGGCGTTCCGCGCCCAGTGTCCTCCGTTGGAGTTCGGCGACTACCGGATCGAGGGGCTGACCGACGCCCAAAAAGCCTACATCCGCGATCTGGCCCACCTCGACCGCCGCACCGGCGACCGGCAGCGCCGCCTGGACTTCGCGCAGCTGCGCGACAACCTCTACGGGGTGCTGGTCGACGGCGATTTCGCCATGGATTTCCCCCGCGTGCGCTACGACTCGTTGCAAGGCTGCTACACGTTCGGGGCGCGCTTCGCCTCCAAACCCAACTTCAAACTCACGGTCGGAGGCAACGCCTCGTCGACGGCTTTCAACCAGATCTACCTCGGCATGGAGTACCAGACCGTGGGCCGGGCGGCGCAGCAGCTGGGGCTGGATCTCTACCTCGGCCCGCTCTACACGTGGGGCACGATCGGCGGCCGCACCGACTTCCACGTCCGCAAGCCGTTCTTTCTGAATTATGCCTATAACTTCTCGGTGAGCGACTTCCGCCGCGGTGCGTTCGGCCGGCTGACCCCAATCGACAACACCGTTCCGGTCAAAGAGAGCGAACTTTTCCTCTCGATAGGCGCAGGCATGGCCCTCGCGCGCCGCAGCGTCCTCACGCTGCAGGCCGACGGCGGCCATGTCAACTACCGCTACGACTCGACCTCCCCGACGGCCGGAGACACCGACCACACGCGCTTCGCCTACATCGGCGTGAAAGCCGAGGCGGTGCGCAACACCCTCGACAAGCCGCTCTACCCGCGCAAAGGCTCCGAGCTGAAGCTCTCGGCGATCTACATCTGCGGCAGCGACAAGTTCCGGCCGGCGGAAAGCGACCGCTTCGTGAGCAAAACCCCGCGCCGATGGTTCGGCGGGCGCTTCTCGTGGGACATCTACTTCGACATGCCGGCCTGCCGGTGGTTCTCGCTGGGGCTGAACGTCGACGCCGTGATCACCGACCTGCCCGACTTCACCACGCCCGCGGCCACCCTCATGGCGATGCCGGTCTATGCTCCCGTGCCGCATGCACGGATGATCTACATGCCCGACTTCCGGGCCAGACGCTTCGCGGCGGGCGGCGCGATGCCGACGTTCGATCTGATGCCCAACTTCTTCTTCCGCACGGGTTTCTACGCCATGTATCGCGAACGCCACACCCCGCTTTCGTCCGCCGCCGGGGCCGACCGGCGGTGGCACTGCATCGCCGAAGCGTCGCTGGTCTACCGCACGCCGCTGGGGCCGGTGAGCCTCGCGGCGACGAAATACGACCTCGACGGGTGGAAAAACCTCTATCTGACGTTCAACTTCGGCTACGCGATCTTCGCACCCAAAGGCACATTCTATTAGCCTCCGCCGAATAAAAACCGATCGATCGAAATAGAACGCCAGCCCGACCGAATCGATCGAGCTATTTTAGCCGCACGCCGAAACAGGGGGCACCCAATCAAACAGAGCGCCCCGACAATATATTCCCCTTTTTATATATAGTGTACTCTTTTTGCGTCGTCAGCCGGCGGCAGCGGAGCGGGCACGAAATCGGAATAGCCCAGCGCCACGACGCAGAAAGGCGCGCACCCCTCGGGCAGGGGCAGCAAGCCGCGCAGGTAGTCGGCCGCCGACTCGCCCTCGGGCGCATCCTTGAGCCGGGGCCGGCCGTCGACATGCACCCAGCACGAAGCCAGGCCTTCGTCGACGCAAGCCAGCTGCAGAAGCGTGGCGGCTATGGCACAGTTCTCGCGCCACAGGTCGGTAGCGGAGGTGTCGCCCGAAACGACGACGGCCATGGGCGCTCCTTTCAGAAACGCGGCGCCATAGTCGCGCATGTCGGCCATGCGGGCGATGAGGTCGGGGTCGTCGACCACCGAAAAATGCGACGAGCGGCTGTTGCGCGACGAGGGGGCCGCAAGTGCCGCACCGACGATGCGAGCCACGACTTCGCGGGGCACGGTCTGCCCGGTGAACTTGCGCACCGAGCGGCGTTTGGCAATAATCTCCTTGAAATCCATTTCGAAAAGGTTTTTGTTGCGCTTTTTGCAAAGATAGTGAAAAACACCTATATTTACCGAGGTAAAAAACATTCGTATATGAACGACGATTTCCGTTTCACCATAGCCCTGATCTACGATTTCGACGGCACGCTGGCTCCGGGCAACATGCAGGAGTACGACTTCATCCCGGCCGTGGGCAAGAGCAACAAGGAGTTCTGGACGGAGGCCAACTCGCTGGCCGAGGAGCAGGACGCCGACATGGTCCTCACCTACATGGCCCGCATGATCCAGAGCGCCCGCTCGAAAGGACTGTCGCTGCGGCGCGAGGCGTTCCAGGAGTCGGGCCGCAAGGTCGCGCTCTTCCG
>CAMWJM010000191.1 GCA_947174575.1 uncultured Alistipes sp.
GGCGGTGACGGTGTTCGTGCAAGCGGGCATGGACGTGATGCTCGCGCCGCTGGGCATCCCCACGCTGACGGCGCCGTTCTGCGTCACGACATGGCTGTTCCTGCTGCCGCTCATCCGGTTCGACCACGTGGAAAAGCCCGACCACTCCGACTGGAATCCGCGCAACAAAACGCATCTGACGCCCCGGCGTCTTTTCGAACGCACACCCGAAAAGTGACCCGCCCATGCACATGTCCGATGCGCTGGTCTCCCCGACGGTGTTCGCCGTGGCGGGAGCCGCATCGCTGACGCTGTTAGGCGCGGCGATCCGCAAAATGCAGCCTGCGAACCGACTTTCGCACGCGACCGACCGATACGACGACCGCATCGTGCCAACGATGGGCGCCATGGGGGCTTTCGTATTTGCGGCGCAGATGATCAACTTCGCCATTCCCGGCACGGGATCGAGCGGGCACCTCATCGGCGGCATTCTGCTGGCCGCGGTGCTGGGGCCATGGGCGGCTTTCGTCACCCTCTGCTCGGTGCTGCTGCTCCAATGCCTGCTCTTCGCCGACGGCGGATTCATGGCCCTGGGCTGCAACATCCTGAATATGGCAGCGCTGACCTGTCTGGTGGCCTATCCGCTCGTCTTCCGGCCCCTCATGCGCCACGCTGCATCGCCCGCACGCATCTTCACGGCTTCGATGCTGGCATCGACAGTCGGTCTCTGTCTGGGTGCCACGGCCGTGACGCTGGAGACCGAATGGTCGGGCATCACGGCGCTGCCGTTCGGCCGATTTCTGCTTTTCATGCTGCCGATCCACCTGGCGATCGGCATCGGCGAAGGGCTGGCGACGGGCGCCGTGCTCTGCGTCCTCCGGCACTACAAACCGGAGCTGCTCGCCGACGTACGATGCCGACGCCCCCGCACCCGATTCCGCCCCGGCCGGGCGCTGGCGGCAATAGTTCTGGCGGCGCTGCTGATCGGCGGATCGTTCTCGTGGCTCGCCTCCTCGCAGCCCGACGGACTGGAGTGGGCGATCGAACGGACGAGCGGCGGCAACGACGCGGCGCCCGCCACCGACGCCCTGCATCGCACCGCAGCGACGTTTCAGGAAACGACGGCCCTCCTCCCCGACTACGACACCTCGCTCGCGGGTTTGGTGGGCTGCGGAATCATCCTGCTGGCGGCCTGGGGCGGCACGCAACTCCTTCGCGCCGGACGCCGACAACCATGAACGACCGACTGCAAACCGCGCTCTATGCTCTGGAACGGCTCGAAGAAGAGGCACGCCGCGACAGCCCCCTGCACCGCACGGATGCGCGGGCGAAACTGCTCGTGACGACGATCTTTCTGGCTACGATGCTCTCCGTGCCGCTCGCGCGGCTGTCGGAAATCCTGCTCTATGCGCTGTTTCCGATCCTCACCGCCGCACAGGGCGGCATGCGCTATGGCCCGATCTTCCGCCGCTCGTTGTTCGTCGTGCCGTTCGTGGCGCTGGTCGGCATCTTCAATGTCTTCTACGCCCGCACGCCCGTATTCCGCATCGGCCCGCTGACGGTCACCGAGGGGTGGATAGCGCTGCTTTCGATGCTGCTGCGCGGCCTGCTGGCGACGCAGGCGCTGCTGACGATGATCGGCAGCACGGGCATCTTCAGTCTCTGCCGCGGCATGCAGCGCCTGGGCATCCCCCGACCGTTCACCACGCAACTGCTTTTCGTCTATCGCTATCTCCATGTGATGATCGACGAAGCGCTCAACATGTCGCGGGCGCGCGAAGCCCGCAGCTACGGCCGCCGCACCTTCCCGCTGCGGGTGTGGGCACCGCTCGTCGGGCAACTGCTGATCCGCACGTTCGACCGCGCGGAACAGATCCACCGCGCGATGCTCGCCCGGGGCTTCGACGGCCGCATCCCCGACTGCACGGGGGCAAGCACCCCCTGGTGCCGCCGCGACACGCTCTATCTGCTCGGCTGGAGCACGGCGCTGCTCGCGACCCGGCTCTGTTATCCCGTAGAAAAACTGACACGCCTGCTATGAGCCACCACTATCTGCATTTCGAACGCGTGAGCTACCGCTATCCGAACGGCTACGAAGCGCTGCACGACGTGACGTTCCACATCACGCACGGCGAAAAAACGGCACTCGTAGGGATGAACGGCGCAGGAAAATCGACGCTGCTGCTGCATCTGGCGGGGCTGCTCCTGCCCACTTCGGGCGAAGCGATCGTAGGCGGCATCCGCTTGACGCCCCGCACGCTGGCGACGATCCGCCGCGCGGTGGGGCTGGTGTTCCAGAATCCGGACAACCAACTTTTCATGCCCACGGTCGAAGAAGACGTGGCATTCGGTCCGGCGAACATGCAACTGACACCCGAAGAGATCGAAAGACGGGTGACCGAAGCGCTCGCGGCCGTGGGTGCGCTCCACCTGCGCCGGCAAGCGCCCTATCATCTTTCGGGCGGCCAAAAACGCAGCGTGGCGATCGCCACCGTGCTGGCCATGGAGCCGTCGGTGCTGCTGCTCGACGAACCCACCTCGAACCTCGATCCCCGGGCACGGCGTCAGACGATCGACCTGCTCCGCGGCTTCGACCACACGATGTTGCTGGCCACGCACGATATGGAGATGGTGCTCGACCTCTGTCCCCGCACGATCGTCCTGCACGACGGCCGCATCGCAGCCGACGACGCCACCGCCGTCATCTTCCGCGACTCGGCCCTATTGGACGCCTGCGGTCTGGAAGCGCCGTGCTCGGTGCGCAGCATACGAAAAGAGGAATCCATCGAATAGATTCCTCTCTTATCGGATATGAATCGCGCCTATTTTCTGTATTTGAAATACGAAATGATCGCCCAACAACAAATATTGTACACACAAGCCCACAAAGGCAGCTTTTCGACCTTGCGCAACACCCGCCACTGCGGATAGATCACTTTTTTCTTGTCGGCCGTGACCGACGATTTGCGCAACCGATAATCGACGAGAATCTCCCGGTTGCCATAAGCACACCCGATCTCTTTCAACATGGACAGCCAATAGACGTAATCGTCGCGCAAACTGCCCAACTCCTCGTTGAAAAAATATTTTCGGCATCGCGTAGTGTCGTAGATCGCCGTGGAGGGGAAAATCGGACACGTACGCAACAGCGACTTATAGGTCACCCGCTCGGGCACGATGAACGGACGCAGGCACTCTTCCTCGGTCGTTTCGTCGATCCGCCGATAAGAAGAAAAAACCAGCACGGCATCCCGCTCCTTGAGGAAAGCCAGCTGCCGGGCCAAAAAATCGGGATGCCACAGATCGTCGGAATCCAGGAAAGCGATGAATTCGCCCGTAGCCGCTTCGAGCGCGATGTTCCGGGCACCCGAAGATC
>CAMWJM010000192.1 GCA_947174575.1 uncultured Alistipes sp.
GAAATACACACAGAACCAGATTACGGCGGAGATTCTCGATGCTTTCGATCATGCCCGAACTTACAATAAAGACGTTGCCGATGCTCGGGAAATCGGTGCTATCGAAGGTAAAAATGCCAAGATCGATGCGCAGCGACAGCGCCGTGTCGAAGAAACAGATGGCCTGCCCTCTGCAGGCGCTTCCGTTGGTGTGATGACGTCGGAAACAACCTCCAAAGACTTTATGGACGACTTGCTTGAAAAGACAAGCAAACGCCGCAACTGGATGAACAGATAACGCAACTTCAAACTTCTCATACAATATGAAAAACAAAAAAATCATTTCTTTCATCGGCTTCGCGGGACTTCTCATTCTCGCACTCGTAGCTGTCTTGGCACAGGAAGTATTTTTTGAGACATTGTTCACTGGCAGTGGAATTTCCTGTGCCGTCGCATTTGCCGGAGCTTCGGCATCTGACACGGTTGAGGGTACCGTCGGCACGCAGAAACCCGGGGCGGAAACGGATAAGCCGGCACCGCAGGATGTAAACAAGCCGTCGTTCAGCAAGAAGCTTTGCAAGATTTTCCCCTCGAAGTTTATGCTTGATACGATCACCCGAGAACTTCCCGAAGGTTCCTGCGATTCGGACGAATACAAATACGCATCGGTCGTATCGCGAGGCACGCAGGCCACGATCAAGTCTGATGTTACGGCCGTTGCGGCTCCCGAGTTGGCAACGATCGTGCTCGATTCGGCTCACATGCTCTCGCTCGATGGTAATCTCTTGGTTCCGAACTATGCTGCGACAGGCCCGAACGAAGAAGCCGTCAAGGTTTCTGACGGTATTTCCTCCTCACCGCTCGTGCTGCATATTGTCGCAATTGACTTGGCCGCCAAAACCATTAAGGTATATCCGGTCAATGCATCCGGCGTCCCGGCATTGCCTGCGGCAACGAAACTTTACCGTATGGGTACGGCCAAAGATCAGATGGCAGCCATGTCGACCGATCCGGCATCGATGCCGACATACGACACCAACTACTGCCAAATCAACATGTGTACGATTTCGGAGGGCTTCTTCCAGAAACTCCAGGAGAAAGAAACCGAGTGGGGCATGGCCGATATGCAGGAGATGGCGCTGTACGACTTCCGCTATCAGAACGAGATGAACCTGCTCTTTGGCGCCAAACGCGCGCTGCTTGATCCGGTATCGAACAAGTACAAGTACATGATGGATGGTTTCGTTCGAAAGGTCGGTCACACGCTTGTTAACCCGAATGCGGCACTCAACGAAAAATTCATCAATAACGCTGTTGCTGAAATTTTCGACGGAAACAACGGAAGCGAAGCTCGTATTATGTTCTACGGTTCGGAATTCGGCGTGAAAATGTCCGAAGGTGCGATATTCCAAAAACAGTTGGATGCCGGTAATACGGAGATCAAGTTCGGCATTACCTGGAATGTGATCGAGACCAACTTCGGAAAGCTCCTCTGCAAGAAGCACGACGCATTCTCGCTTTGCGGGTATGGATCGGCTGCTATGATCATCGATCCGGCCAATTTCCGAAAAATTGTCCAGAAGCCTCTTGGGTGGTTCGATCTTGATTTGGAACGTTCCGGTCAGCAACGCTCGAAAGACAAGCGTGTAGACGAGTCGTTCACGCTCGAAGTCACCAACAAAGAGACGCACGGCCTGATTATTTCGTAAGTCTAACGATAGCCGGAGATCTGTTCTCCGGCTATCATTTAACAAAATCCCATGAAGAGTTTAACGATATTCCGGTTATCGCATAACCGAAAATATACGACGTTTGCGGAAACTTCGCATGGAACGCAAAAAGTACAGTTCGAGCCGGTAATTGGTTTCGGCTATATCAAAAACAGCATTTTCAGCACCAACGATGAAGAAGTGATCGCCGCTTTGAAGAAACATCGCGAATATGGGTCGTTGTTTTCCATTCAGGAGGAAGGACGAGAATCCGATCCGGTCAAAGTCCCGAGCAACATTGCGTACCCGGAAGGGCGTATTGAAGGCTCTTCCGATCTGCGATCCCTGCTTCCTGATCCCGAAAATGTCATTGAGGAGACCACCGTTACATCGGCCCAGATGGCTAACAACTGGTTACAGCGGAAACACGGCTGTGTATTCGAAGCAACCCGGGCGAAGGATATCCGTATCGAAGCTGCGAAGAAATATAACGTGATTTTCGTAAACTGGTAACAGGAAATGAATGTGCGGGAAAGTATCAAGGCGCGAGCCTTAACCTGCATTGACGAGGTTTACTCCGAGAACGATGCGGGCGCCGCGGCATTCTTCCCCATAGAGCCATTTGTTGACGAAGCTGCACGCTGGGTACTGAAAACCGTACCGCTTCGTCGTCTCGGTACCGGGAAAGAGTTCGATCGCAAAGGGCTTGTTGCACAGGCTGACGGGACAGGTTATATGCCATTGCCAGAAGACTATTTCCGCTTGATCCATTTCCGTATGAAAGGTTGGAAACGCGCCGTATTCGAGCCTATTTACGATACGGAATCGCGTTACCGGCAGCAGATGAATCCCACGTTAAGGGGCGGAGAAGCAAGACCGGTAGTCGCAATTTGCGAAAACTCCGGCCGGCTGGAATATTACTCTTCCTCTCGCGGCACTAAAGCGGAGATTGAACAAGCCTGCTATTACGGTTTTACGACCGTAGACGACAGTTATCCGACGCAACTTGTGGATATTACGGCTTGGAAAGTTGCAGAACTGGCACTGACGGTCATGAATGACGTGCAGGGCTTGCAACTTTGCCAGACTCGCATAAATGATATTTTGCCACTGCTATGATTTATCGGCTAATCATATCGTACCGGGTGATGCTCGACAAAGCCATTGCGCAGAACTCTATCGATTTTCAGAGCCTCCGGATTCAGAATCCGGCTGGTGCAGATGCCGTGTACGATGATTTTGTCCTATCAACGGATAATGCGCCCGAGGCTTTCGAGCGGGCGTCGTTGGCTGCCGGACGTTTGTCCGATCGTTTTTCATCATTCATCCGGCACGTAGAACTATCCGCCGAGCAAGCCATCTATGTTTTCGAGACGCATAATCCTCATACGCGATGCGATTCCCTATCTGTAAATGTTGAGGACTACTTAATGAATGCCATTTTGAGTTGGTGGTATTCAGGACGACACGAAGAATTCGAGAACCGTTGCCAGATACTGGCCGCATCGGCTCTGGATGCATTGACGCCCCAATTGGTTAATATGCTTTGCAGTCGGCGTTTGCGCTTTTGGTAAAATGGAGTATATGAAAGGTGCTGATGGATACTGTGATTGATGTCTATTATACACATCTGACGCTGCCGACGACTAGTCGAGTGTAGATCTCG
>CAMWJM010000193.1 GCA_947174575.1 uncultured Alistipes sp.
ATGGAGTGCGTACACGATATCGAGGTGAGCCGCTCGACGTTCGTCTACACGCAGCCGTCGGAGATATGGATGTCCGTAAAATCGGGAACATATTTCGGCTCAACCGCCTTTGCCGGCGTGCCGGCTGCGGGTTCCTTGCTGCCGGCCGGCCGATTGGCGTAGGTGCATTCGAAAACGATCGCTTCGTGTACGATGTCGGTCATCACGATCCCGGAGATGAACACATCCTCCGTGCGGCCGCCGCGCCCTATGGCGCTCTTGAAGCGCAGGCCGGTGTCGGTACCCGAGAAGGTGCAGTCGCGCACCGCGATCCGCCGCATGCCGCAAACGGATTCGCTGCCGATGACGAACCCGCCGTGGGCGTGATAGACCTTGCAGTTGCGGATCAACACGTCTTCGCAGCCGTTGATGTTGGTCTTTTTCGGTTCGCCGCTTTTGAGGCAGATGCCGTCGTCGCCGCAGTCTACCGTGGCCCCGACCACCAGACACTGGTGGCAGTCGCTCAAGTCGATGCCGTCGCCGTTCTGTGCATTCCACGGGCAGCGTACGGTCACTCCGTCGATGATGATGTTGCGCGAGTTGAACGGGTGTATGTGGAATTTGGGCGCGTTCTGGAACGTCACGCCCTGCAAGAAGATGTTTTCGCAATGATTCACCCGGAAAAGATCGTTGCGCATTTGCTCCTGCCGCTCCGGGGTGTCGGCGATGTCGGGATAGCCCGATTCGAGCCGCCACGGATACCACAGCGAGCCGTTCTGCCGCTCCGCGCCGCCCATGGCCTTGAAGCGTTTCCACTCGACATCGCTCACTTTCGAGCGTTTGACCGGACGCCATTGCGCTCCGTTGCCGTCGATCGTGCCGGCGCCCGTGATCGCGATGTCGGTGCAGTGCGCGGCGCTGATGCAGGCCAGTACGCGCGAAGCATGCGGCGACGGGTCTATATACGCTTCGCGGTCGGGCGTGAAGTAGATGACGGCATTGTCGGCCAGATGGATGTCGATGCGGCTCCGCAGGCGTATAGGGCCGGTCAGCCACACGCCTTGCGGTACGTCTATGTGCCCGCCGCCGAGGGCGCTCAAATGCTCGATCGCCCGCTCGAACGCATCGGTGCAGAGGGTCGCGCCGTCGCCTTTCGCTCCGAAATCGCGGAGGTCTGCCCTCCGGTCGGGAATGCTTATGGGCTGTACGCGGGCCACTTCTACGGGCATGTCCGCATAGAGCGCGTCGTAGTCGGGGGTGATGGTCAGCCCTTTCGCTTGTCCGTCCGCCGCCACTGCTGCCAGCCCGACGGCGCATAGCGTAAGAATACTTTTTTTCATATTATAGCTTATAGCGAATGATTTGCATGCAACTCTGCCATAAGAAAGTTGCAACAGATATATTCGTTCGAAAATCAAAAGGACAGCTTTCGGCCGTCCTTCTGATCGCAGAGCGGAAAGCGGGATTCGAACCCGTGACCCTCAGCTTGGGAAGCTGATGCTCTACCGACTGAGCTATTTCCGCGATTCGAGAAACAAAGATACGGCGAAGAATCGAAAAATCAAAACAACGGCGATGAATAATTTGTACCCGACCGAGAAATATTGGGTTGTCTCGCTTCGGCAAAAGCCCGTTAACGGGCTTTATCTTCGGCTTATCGAGACCGGTTGTTTTCGCTTAATCCATTTTCAATACGGCGAGGAATGCCGACTGCGGCACCTCGACGTTGCCGATCTGACGCATGCGCTTCTTGCCCTTCTTCTGCTTTTCGAGGAGCTTGCGCTTGCGCGAGATGTCGCCGCCGTAGCACTTGGCGGTCACGTCCTTGCGCACGGCCTTCACCGTCTCGCGGGCGATGATCTTGGCACCGATCGCGGCCTGAATGGCGATGTCGAACTGCTGGCGCGGAATCAGCTCCTTGAGCTTCTCGCACATCTTGCGGCCGAAGTCGTAGGCGTGGTCGGCATAGATGAGCGACGACAGTGCGTCGACCGGTTCGCCGTTGAGCAGAATGTCGAGCTTCACGAGCTTCGAAAGCTGGTAGCCCGTGCGGTGGTAGTCGAACGACGCATAGCCTTTCGACAGACTTTTGAGCTTGTCGTAGAAGTCGAAAACGATCTCCGACAGCGGCATGTCGAAATTGACCTCCACGCGATCCTGCGTGATGAACGTCTGGTTCTTCATCACCCCGCGCTTGTCGATGCAGAGCTTGATGACGTTGCCCAGAAACTCCGATTTGGTGATGATTTGGGCCAGGATGTAGGGTTCTTCGATCTTGGCCACCTTGGTGATTTCGGGCAGCCCCGAGGGGTTGTGCACTTCGAGGGTTTCGCCCTGTGTGGTGGTGATGCGGTAGGAGACGTTGGGCACCGTGGTGATGACATCCATGTCGAATTCGCGGTAGAGCCGCTCCTGGATGATCTCCATGTGCAGCAGCCCGAGGAATCCGCAGCGGAATCCGAAGCCCAGGGCCAGCGAACTCTCCGGCTCGAAGGTCAGCGAGGCGTCGTTGAGCTGCAGTTTTTCGAGCGAGGCGCGCAGGTCTTCGTACTGGTCGGCCTCCACGGGATAAACGCCCGCGAAGACCATGGGTTTCACATCCTCGAAGCCGGCGATCGCCTCGTCGGCCGGATGCGCCACGGAGGTGATTGTGTCGCCCACCTTGACGTCGGCCGAGGTCTTGATGCCCGAGCAGATGTAGCCCACGTCGCCCGCCTTGATCTCCTGGCGGGGCTGCATCTTGAGCTTCAGCACGCCGATTTCGTCGGCGTCGTACTCGCTGCCGGTGTTGAAGAATTTCACGTGGTCGCCCTTGCGCAGCGTGCCGTTGAAGACGCGATAATAAGCTATGATGCCGCGGAACGGGTTGAACACCGAGTCGAAGATCAACGCCTGCAGCGGCCCGTTTTCGTCGCCCTTGGGGGCGGGGATGCGTTGTACGATGGCTTCGAGTACCTCCTCGACGCCCAGGCCCGTCTTGCCCGAGGCGAGCAGAATATCTTCGTCCTTGCAGCCGATGAGGTCGATCACCTGGTCTTTCACCTCGTCGATCATGGCCGAATCCATGTCGATCTTGTTCAGCACGGGGATGATTTCGAGGTCGTGTCCGACGGCCAGGTAGAGATTGGAAATAGTTTGGGCCTGAATGCCTTGCGTGGCGTCGACCACCAGCAGGGCGCCTTCGCACGAGGCTATGGCGCGCGACACCTCGTAGGAGAAGTCCACGTGCCCCGGCGTGTCGATCAGGTTCAACACGTAGCGCTCGCCGTCGCGGGCCGTGTACTCCATTTGTATGGCGTGGCTCTTGATGGTGATGCCCTTCTCGCGTTCGAGTTCCATGTCGTCGAGCACCTGGGCCTGCATTTCGCGC
>CAMWJM010000194.1 GCA_947174575.1 uncultured Alistipes sp.
GCATCGCCAGATGCGAGGCCAGCTCCGAGGTGGGTTTCACCGGAGCGTCGGCCACGATTTCGTAGCTCGCGCAGTCGTCCAGAATGCGGATCACCGAGCCGTTCTCCATAGGCCGGCGCGCCAGGTCGCGCATGCGGCGGTTGGTGCCCTTGCAGAAGAACCAGCCTCCTTTCAGCCGGGGCAGCACGGTGCCTATGGCATAAGGCTGCGAGAGGGCCGGCAGGGCGCGCATCGCCTCGTCGACATGCTCGGTGATGTTGATCGTGATGTTGCCGCCGTTGCGTTCGGCCCACCCTTTCTGCCAGAGGTATCCGGCCACTTCGGCCACCTTGTCGATCTCGGCCGCCAGCGCCGGGCGGTTGTCAAGTATGGATTTCATCGTTTTTCAGAATAAATTGGGGAATATCAGCGAGAAAATCAGAATCGCGAGACCCGCTGCCAGCACGGCGATCGTCTTGCGGCCCACGCCCCGCCACTCGGCGAGCAGCACGCCCCAGACGTTGGAGAAAGTCACGTTGAGCGCCATGAGGATGCACCAGGCGAACGCCGCCGCCACCGAACCCGGCTCGAAGAAGCTCCGTCCCACGGCCAGCCCGAAGAACTGCGAGTACCACAGACCGCCGGCCAGTGCGCAAAAAAGCAGGTTGTTGGCCCAAAGCGAGGGGCGGGCATAGTCGCCGAAAGTCCGGTTTTTCGCGTTCTGATAAAGGCAATAGACCGCATTGGTCGCAAAGCCGCCCACGGTGACCATCAAGGTCGCCGGCAGCGCGGCGAAAAGCGGCTCCATGCCGTCGAGCTGCAGCGGACGCCCCGCCTCCAACCCCAGGTTGAAGCAGGCGCTCATCACGCCGGCGAGCAGCGCCACGGCCAGACCCTTGGTCAGCGCGAAGTCTTTCACGGCGGCGCGCTTCTCCTCGTCGGACATGTTCCGTGCACGCAGCGAGCCGGCATATCCGATCACGGAGATGCCCGCCAGCGTGAGGGCCACGCCGCCCAGCAGGATCAACCCCGGGCCGCGGAACAAGTCCGTACCGCCGAAAAGCGCGGGCAGCAGCGTCCCGAACGCCGCGCAGGTACCCAGCGAAATCGACTGCCCGAGCGCCACACCCAGGTAGCGCATCGAGAGTCCGAACGTCAGGCCTCCGACGCCCCACAGCACGCCGTAGCCTGCGGCTTTCAGCGCGGCGACCGGATCGGCCGCCAGCACGTCGCCCAGCGAGCTACCGGCCGGCACGGCCAGCAAGGCGCCCAGAAGCGGAAATACGAGCCAGGCGAAAACGCCCTGCACCAGCCAGAAGCTCTCCCAGCTCCACTCCCTGACCTTGTTGATCGGCACATAGGAACTCGACTGACAGAACGACCCTACGGCGATAATCAACAGACCGAACCACACGCCCATGACCTACTGCCGTTTGGAGGTTACCTCTTTCTCGTAGCGCTGCACCTCGGCGATGAACTCCTCGCCCACGGGCACGCCGTTCTTCAGGCAGAACATGTCCCACACGGCATTCCACGGCAGCGACTTGGCCTCTTCGAGCAGCGCCAGGCGCTCGAAACCCTGTCCGGCGGCCTCGTAGCGGCGCAGCGTAGCCAGCGGCTCCAGCAAAGCCTGGATCAGGCACTTCTGCGTGGCGCGCGCACCCACCACATAGGCGCCGATGCGGTTGATCGACGCATCAAAATAGTCGAGTCCGATGTGCACTTTGTCCAACGCGTCGCAGCGCACGATCTCCTTGCACAGTTCGAGCGTCTCGTCGTTGACGATGGTCACATGGTCGGAATCCCAGCGCACGGGCCGCGAAACATGGAGCATCACCTCAGGCGTGTAGAGCAGCAGCGACGAAATCTTGTCGGCGACGCTCTCGGTGGGGTGGAAATGACCCGTGTCGAGCGTAATCATCTTGCCGCGCGAAGCGCCGTAGCCGATGTAGAAGTCGTTCGACCCCACGGTGTAGCTCTCCAGACCGATGCCGAACACCTTCGACTCGATGCAATCTTTCATGTGGTCGTACTTCGTGGCGAAAATGCGGTCGAGCGAATCTTTCAGCAGCTCGCGGTACTTCATGCGGTTGACGGTCATGTCCTTCGAGCCGTCGTGCACCCACACGTTCATGATCGAGGGGTCGCCCTGCGCCTTGCCCATCTCCTCGGCCACGGCGCGGCAGCGCACGGTGTGCTCGATCCAGAACTCCCGGATTTCGCGATCGGGATTCGACAACGTCAGATCGCCCGACTTGGGGTGCGAGAACGACGTGGAGTTGAAATCGAGCTTCATGCCCTGCTCCTCGGCCCACTGGATCCACCCGGCGAAGTGGCGCGGCTCGACCTGGTTGCGGTCGACGCGCTCGCTGCCGAACTCGCCGTAGATCTCGTGCAGATTGAGGCGGTGCGACCCGGGGATGAGGCTCTTGGCCCGGGCGATGTCGGCCCGCAGCTCGTCGATGTTCCGTGCACGGCCCGGATAGTTGCCCGTGGCCTGGATGCCGCCCGTGAGGGCGCCCCCGCGGTTCTCGAAGCCCGTCACGTCGTCGGCCTGCCAGCAATGCAGCGACAGGGCGATCCGTTGCAAGGTCTTCAACACGGCGTCGGTGTCGACGCCCACAGCGGCATAACGCTCCTTGGCGATGGCGTAAGCCTGCTCGATCAATTGCTCTTTCATATCATCGAATTTTTAAGATTTCGCTACGATTCGAAAACTCGGGTCTCGACGCTCTCCGCCACGCACTGGCGCATCTGGGACAGCGACCCCACCAACCCGGCGGCCCGGGCCTGCACCAGCACGTTGCCCAGCGCCGTGGCCTCCGCAGGCCCTGCGATGACCGGAATGCCGCAAGCCTCGGCGGTCAGACGGTTCAACAGCTCGTTCTGCGCGCCGCCGCCGATGACATGCAGCGCCGACACCGTGAAGCCGCAAGCCTTCTGCAGCTCGCGCAGCACCGCGGCATAACGGGCCGCGAGCGAATCGAAGATCGACCGCATCAATGCGGCATCGTCCGCCGGCTCGGGAATCCCGTGCTCGCGGCAATAGGCCCGTATGGCCTTGGGCATGTCGGTCGGTGCCGCGAACTCCGCCGCATCGGGATCGATCGTCGCCCCTGAAGGCGCCGCCGCTTCGGTCATGCGCATGATTTCGGGATAGGAATACTCCTTCCCCTCCTTGGCCCAGGCCTCGCGGCACTGCTCCAACAGCCACATGCCGGTGATGTTCTTCAGGAAACGGATGCTTCCGTCGACGCCGCCCTCGTTGGTGAAGTTGAGGGCATACGACTCGTCGTCGATCACCGGATGCTCCAGTTCGGTACCCAGCAGCGACCAGG
>CAMWJM010000195.1 GCA_947174575.1 uncultured Alistipes sp.
GCCTTTCTGCTTGTAGATCTTGCAGTTGTCGCGCACCAGCTGGACGTAGTCCTTGTCTGGCGTCACCATGTAGACGTCGTAGCCAGCCTCGGCGCCTTTGGCCGAAAGGGTACCGATCACGTCGTCGGCCTCGTAACCCGCCACCTCCAGAATGGGGATGCACATCGCCTCCAGCACCCGTTTGACATAGGGCACCGAGAGAATGATGTCCTCGGGCGTCTCGGTGCGGTTGGCTTTGTACTCCGGGAAGATGTCGCGCCGGAAGCTGCCCCCCTTGGGGTCGAACGCCACGCCCAGAAGATCGGGGTGCTCGCGTTTCTGGATGTCGCGCAGGAACTTCACGAATCCGAAGACCACCGAAGTGTTCATGCCCGTGCGGTTGCGCATCGGACGCCCCAGAAAGGCGTAGTAGTATTTGAACATCAACGCATAAGCGTCGACCAAAAAGAGTTTTTTCATAGTTGCGTCGGACGTGGGATGTATGGGTGTGTGCCGGGGTTATTCGTTGTCTTCGGCCAGCCACTCGGCATAGGAGGTGGCCGTTTCGTGCAGGCGCAGCGCATGGAGTGCGACGCCCTGGGGCAGTCGGGCGGCGATGTGGCGGGCGAAGTCGATGAGCATGTTTTCGCACGTGGGCTGATAGTCGACCTCGACGATGTTGGAGAATTCGCGACCGAGCATCCGGCGCAGCTCCTCGTTGTCCGGTGTCGCCCGCAAGACCAGCGCATGGTCGAGCCGCGCGACGATCTCCTGGTTCACAATCCGTTTCAGCTCGCCGAAATCCATCACCATACCTCTCTTGGGGTCCTCCTCGGCGGTCGACGGGCGGCCCTTGACCGTCACGAAAAGCCGATAGGAGTGGCCGTGGATCTCGCGGCAGGGGCCGTCGTAGCCGCCGAGCGCATGCGCGGCTTCGAACGAAAATTCTTTGGTCAGTCTGATCGTTGCCATGAATGCAAAGATACGAAGAGCCGAGTGCAATGCCAAATTTATTTGAGCATTGCCGAGGCCGAAGTATCTCCACCGAAGTTAAAGATGCGAAAAATTAAGGTCAATGTTGAAAGGTGAAAAGCGAAAGGTGTCGAGTGTCCCGCAAAAATGATAAAAGCTGCATTCGAGTCCGACAAAAACGGAACGCCTCCTTTTTCGGAGGCGTTCCGTACAAGAAGTCGGGATGGATGCCCGGCGGTGCGGCCCGCCCGAGTGCGGCGCCGAACAACGAGCGCCGGATTTTCTATCGGATTTCGACCTGATAGGGCGAGTACATCACCATGCCTTGCTGCCCGAGAATTTCGCGCAGACGACAGTACTCTGCGGTCAGCATGTCGAGGTCGGGGCGTCGGAATGCCGCTTGCACCGAGGCGTTGAGCGAGGCCAGGATCGCCGCCAGACCCGTCGGCTGGTCGACGGCCTCCACCACCCGATAGTCGTCGGCGATTTCGGCTTTGTCGGCCGCTATGGCTATGGCGGCCGTGAGTCCGCCGTAGCTGTCGATCAGACCGATGCCCAGCGCGTCGTCGCCCGTCCATACCCGGCCGCCGGCGATCTCCAGCACGCGGTCGAGCGGCAGATTGCGGCCCTCGGCCACGTTGGTCGTGAAGGTGTCGTAAACCTTGTCCACTCCGCGCATGATCGTGGCCCGCTGTGCCGGCGTGAGGGGTTTCATCATGCCCATATCGGCCGAGGCGTTGCTCTTCACGCCGTCGACGGTGATGCCCAGCTTGTTTTTCAGCGCGGCATGCACGTCGACGAACATGCCGAATACGCCGATCGAACCCGTGAGGGTCATCTTGTCGGCCACGATCGCGTCGGCCGGGCAGGAGATGTAGTATCCGCCGCTGGCGGCATACGAACCCATCGACACGATCACCGGTTTCTCTGCTTTCAGCAGCTCCATTTCGCGCCAGATGATGTCCGAGGCGAGCGCGCTGCCGCCCGGCGAGTTGACGCGCAGCACCACGGCTTTCACCCGGTCGTCGTCGCGCACCTCGGCGAGCTTGGCCGCCAGCGTGTTGCCGCCCACCGAACCGTCGGACGACTCGCCGTCGACGATGCCGCCGTCGGCATAGACGATCGCCACCTGCGGGGCCTTGAAGCGCATGTCGGCCGGCAGCTGCGAGGCATATTGACCCAGCGAGACATAGCGATATTCGTCGTTCGAGTCGGTCTCGACCCCCAGCGATGCGAATACGTCGTCCATCTGGTCTTCATAGATCAGGGCGTCGACGAGTCCCTGCTTCAGCGCCTCTTCGGGCAGCGTCGCGCTCAAGTTGTCGGCGATGCGGTTCAGCGTGGCGACCGGAATGTCGCGCGAGGCGGCTACGTCGCAAGCTATGGTTTTCCAAAGCGAGTTGACGAGCTGCTGCATCTGCAGCCGGTTGGCGTCCGACATCTTGTCGAGGATGTAGGGTTCCACGGCGCTCTTGTATTTGCAGGCCGTGGGACGGAACACCTCGGCTTTCAGGTCGAGCTTGTCGAACAGCCCTTTGTAGAACAGGGTGTTCGACGCCAGCCCCATCCAGTCCATGCCGCCCTGGGGCTGCAGGTAGATGCTGTCGGCCGCGGAAGCCAGGTAATACTGGCCCTGCGAGTAGGTCTCGTTGTAGGCCACCACGAATTTGCCGCTCTCTTTGAAGTCGACGATCGCCGCGCGCAGCTCTTCTATGATGGCCGAGCCGCTCACGCCGCTGCCGCCGTTCAGGCGCAGATAGATGCCTTCGATGCGGTCGTCGTCCTTGGCGGCGTCGATGGCGCGCAGGGCGTCCAGCAGCGAGAGCTGCTTGGTCGACTGCAGCGTCCGGGGGTTGAAGTTGGCCAGGGGATCGGTCGCCGGCGCGTCGACGATCTGCTCCGAGAGGTCGATCTTGAGGATCGAACCCGGGCGGACGTTCACGTTGCCGCCTCCGCCGATCGAAGCGGCCATGCCTGCTATCATCCCCAACATGAGGATCCAGAAAAAGACGGAGAGGAACGAACCCACCAGGAACGCCAGCACTCCGGCCAGAAAGGTTTTGAAGAAATTCATAGATACGATGATTTAACGGTCATTCAACGATAACGGCGAGACGGCGCTGCGGCGGTGGAAAGCTCCGGCGAATTCCTCCGGGCTGTTCTCGGGGCTTTCTGCGGGGCCGCGATCTGCGGCGGTGTTCCGGCAATCCCTTTTCGGCCGCCTGCGCTGTGCCCGTCTGCCCGGCAAAGATAGCGATATTTTACGAAAAACAAATAAAATTTATCGAAAAACGATAAAACAGGATGTTCCTTTGTAAAATCGCTTCGATTCGAATATGTAGCTTTTGCCC
>CAMWJM010000196.1 GCA_947174575.1 uncultured Alistipes sp.
AGGTCTGCGCCCGTGCGATTTCGGGCCGTTCGTTCAGGGCTGCGATAAAGGACTGCGCATACCGTTGCAACTCCTCGACCGAGCCGCCGCGACGGCTCTGCACGTGTACCTCGAAACCGTTCGTTACACCGTAACCGGCGATAATGGGCTGGGCGAAGACCATGATGCGGGCGTTATGCACGTCGGACAAGCGGCGGTAGATTTCGGCGATAACGGATTTGTTGTCGTCTTTGCGTCCGGTGCGTTCGCTCCACGGCCTGAGCCGGATGATGAACGTGCCGTTCGCGGCTCCCTGCCCTGCCAGCATGCCCATGCCGATGGATTTGGAGTAGATTTGAAACTGCGGAATATCGGCGATGCGCCGCTCGATACCGGCCAAAATCCGCTCCGTCTCGGCCAGGCTCGTTCCGGGTGCAGCCTGCACGTCGACGACAACCGTGCCCGTATCCTCGTCGGGCACCAATCCCGTTTTGGTTGTCGAAAGCAGGTAGAAAAAGAGAGCCGCGGCCAACGGCAGCGATACGCCAACCAGCCATCGGCGGCGGAAGAAAAAAAGTAGGACACTCCAATATTTGCCGACGAGGCATCCGAAAGCTGTGTCGAATGCCGCACGGAACCGGGCGGAAAAACCCTCGCCATTCGGTTTCATCACAAGGGTGCAAAGCGCCGGACTCAACGTCAGGGCATTGAACGTAGAGATGCAGACCGCAGCGGCCATCGTGGCGCCGAACTGCGTGTAGAATGTCCCCGTCGCTCCGCCGATAAAGCAGACCGGCACGAATACCGCCATGAAGACCAACGAGGTGGTAACCAGCGCGTGCCCAATGCCCTGCATGGCATCGACTGCCGCCGTGCGGGACGAGGTGCACCCCGCATCGAATCGGGCTTGCACGGCTTCGACCACGACGATCGCATCGTCCACGACTGTGCCGATGACCAGCACCAGAGCAAAGAGTGTCAGCATGTTGATGGAGAATCCCGCAAAATAGAGGAAGGCGAATGTCCCGACGAGCGACACGACGATAGCCGCGGCGGGGATAATGATCGCCCGCAGGTTTTGCAGGAAGAGCCACACCACCAGCACGACTAAGAGAATCGCCTCGACGAGCGTTTCGAGGACATTCCGGATCGAGGCATCGAAAAAACTCTTGATGCTCATCAGGTCGACCAGCTCCATGCCTGCGGGCAGTTCTTCGGCGACCTCGCGGATCACGGCGTCGATCGCCTTTACGACTTCGTCGGCATTCGAGCCGGGAGCCTGCGCGATCATGCAGTTCGCACCGGGATGGCCTGACAATTCGTTGCGCACGGCATAGCTCAGCGAACCGAGTTCGATATCGGCCACGTCGCGCAGGCGCAGCATGCCGCCGTCGGGCGTCGAGCGAAGCACGAGGTCGCCGAACTCCTCCTCGCTTTCGTAGCGGCCGCGGTATTTCAATACATATTGGAACGCATTGTCGGCATCGGCACCCAGTGTACCGGTCGGAGCTTCGAGGTTCTGCTCATCCAGCACGGCGGCGATGTCGGCCGGCACCAAACCGTAGGCGGCCATGCGGTCGGGCTTGAGCCAGATGCGCAGCGAGTAGTCCGACCCGAAGACGGTGATGTCGCCGACACCCGCAATGCGCGCCAACTGCGGTTCGATATGGATTTTGAAGTAGTTGTAAAGGAATTTCTGGTCGTAGCGGTCGTCGGGACTGTACAGGGCGACGATCTTCGCCGTGCTGTTCTGGCTTTTGCGCACCGAGATGCCGGAACGAATCGCCTCGGCGGGCAGGAGACCCTGCGCCTGCGCGATGCGGTTCTGCACGTTCATCGCTGCGACATCGGCATCGGTGCCGGCGCGGAAATAGACCGTTACGGTCGCCGAACCGTTATTCGTCGCCGATGAAGTCATGTAGTCGATACCCTCCACGCCGTTTATAGCCTCCTCCAACGGGACGACGACGGCGCGCTGCACCGTTTCGGCATTGGCGCCGGTGTAGGTCGCCGAGACGCGCACGGTGGGCGGCGCGATTTCGGGAAACTGCTCGACGGGCAGCTGCACGAGCCCGATGACGCCGAGCAGCACGACGAGGAGGGAGAGAACGCCCGAAAGAATCGGGCGGTCGATGAAAGTTCGCAGAGTCATAACGCTTTACTTTTGCTTTTCGGCAAAAGTAAGCGCTGTCGGGATGTTCGGAGGTGCCTTGCGGAGCAACGCGAAAAGACGAAGCGCGAACGCGAAAAAAGCGGAAAGCGGATTACGGAACAATCATCATCCCTCCGTCATCCACGCCTTGAACTCCTGTGCGCGGTTCTTGCTGATGTAGAGGGGTTCGGGCGTCCCGACCGAGAGTTTCACCAACAGGCGGCTGTCGAACCATACGACGAGCTCCCGTACGCTGTCGCGCGCGATGATATACTGCTTGTTAGCCCGTATGAACCGTGCAGGGTCGAGCATCGCCGCAATCTGTTCCAATGTCTTGGCATAAACATATTGCGAGCCGTTTTTCAAAATAATCTGCGTCTGTTTGTCGCTCGTGTAGAAGCAGGCGACCGCATCGAGCGCAACGGGCAACAGTTTGTCCCGATACGGCACCAGAATCTTCTCCTTGTAGACGGGTTTCGGTGCCAACGCTGCAAGCCGCGCCATATAGCCGACCACGTCCGTCGGCATCCAGTGGCGGAATTTTTCCAACGCCCGCCGCAGCTCTTCGGGTTTGATGGGTTTCAGCAAGTAATCAATACTGTTTACCCGAAAAGCATCTATGGCATATTGGTCGTAAGCCGTCGTGAAGACGATCGGTGTCTCCACCCGCATCCGCTCGAACAACGCGAAGGCCGGGCCGTCCGAAAGGTGGATATCCATGAATATCAAATCCGGCTGCGGGTTGTTCCGCAACCACGCCTCGGTCTGCCCGACACTTTCGGTATTGCCGGCGATTTCGATTGCAGGGTCTATCGCGTGCAGCGTATCCGCCAGATTTTCGTAGGCGGCGGTTTCATCTTCGACTATCAGGACTCGCATGGTTCGTCGGTCAGGGGAAGCGTAACGCAGAACGTCGCTCCGTCGGTTTCTACTCGTATCTCTTTGTGCATCATCAGTTCGAAGCGGTTGCGCAGATTCCGCAAACCGGTTCCGTTCGTATCGGGCGGCGTCATCTTCGGATATACCGGATTGGATATTTCCAATTCGTCGCAGTCGTTGAGCCGGATGGATATGTTCATCCGGTGGTCGCTGTCGATCATATTGTGCACCGTAACATTTTCCACGAGCGGCAGCAGCGACAGCACCGGCAGCTGCAGGC
>CAMWJM010000197.1 GCA_947174575.1 uncultured Alistipes sp.
GCGTTCGCACATTTCAGATTCTAAAAAGGAGACCCGAAGATGGCAATCAGAGACTTACATTACACCCGTAATATCGGTATCATGGCCCACATCGATGCCGGTAAGACTACGACCTCGGAGCGTATCCTTTTTTACACGGGCAAGACCCACAAGATCGGCGAGGTGCACGAGGGCGGCGCTACCATGGACTGGATGGTCCAGGAGCAGGAGCGCGGCATCACGATCACCTCGGCGGCCACCACGGCTTTCTGGCAGTATAAGGACAAGCAGTATCAGATCAACCTGATCGACACCCCGGGCCACGTGGACTTCACCGTGGAGGTGGAGCGTTCGCTGCGCGTGCTGGACGGCGCGATCGCCACGTTCTGCGCCGTGGGCGGCGTGGAGCCTCAGTCGGAGACCGTATGGCGCCAGGCCGACAAGTACAACGTACCCCGTATCGGTTACGTCAACAAGATGGACCGCACGGGCGCCGATTTCCTCTCGGTCTGCGCGCAGATCAAGGAGCACTTCGGAGCCACGGCGCTGCCCGTGGTGCTGCCCATCGGTGCCGAGGATAAGTTCGAGGGTTTGGTAGACCTTATATATAATAATGCGATCTACTACTACGACGACAAGACCGTGCGCGACAACTTCGAGCTGAAGGATATTCCCGAGTCGATGAAGGCCGAGGCCGCCGAGTGGCGCGCCAAGCTCATCGAGGAGGTCGCCGCTACGGACGACGCCCTGATGGAGAAGTTCTTCGAAGACCCCGATTCGATCACGCCCGAGGAGTTGCTCGTGGCGATCCGCAAGGCTACGATCTCGATGCAGATCGTGCCGATGCTCTGCGGCTCGTCGTTCCACAACAAGGGTGTGCAGAAACTCCTGGACTATGTGATCGCTTTCCTGCCCTCGCCGCTGGACGTGCCCGCCGTGACGGGTACCAACCCCAAGACCGACAAGGAAGAGGAGCGCAAGGCTTCGGAGGAGGATCCGTTCTGCGGCCTGGCGTTCAAGATCGCTACCGACCCCTTCGTGGGCCGTCTGGCTTTCGTGCGCGTATATTCGGGTAAGCTCGATGCCGGCTCCTACGTGCTCAACGCACGCAGCGGCAAACGCGAGCGCATCAGCCGCATCTACCAGATGCACGCCAACAAGCAGAATCCTCTGGAGACCGTAGGCGCCGGCGACATCTGCGCCGCCGTAGGTTTCAAGGAGATCCGCACGGGCGACACGCTCTGCGCCGAGAACGCACCTATCGTGCTGGAGCAGATGACGTTCCCCGAGCCGGTGATCGGCCTGGCCGTAGAACCCAAGACGCAGAAAGACCTCGACAAGTTGGGCATCGCTCTGGCGAAGCTGGCCGAGGAAGACCCCACCTTCACGGTGCACACCGACGAGGATTCGGGTCAGACCGTCATCAGCGGTATGGGCGAGTTGCACCTCGACATCATCGTCGACCGTCTGCGTCGCGAATTCGGCGTGGAGATCAACCAGGGTGCTCCCCAGGTCAACTACAAGGAGGCTCTCACGCAGACCGTACAGCACCGCGAAGTCTTCAAGAAGCAGACCGGCGGTCGCGGTAAGTTCGCCGACATCATCTTCGAAATCGGCCCCGCCGAGGAGGGCAAGATGGGTCTTACGTTCGTCGACGAGGTCAAGGGCGGCAACATCCCCAAGGAGTTCATCCCCTCGGTACAGAAGGGCTTCGAGTCGGCCATGGCCAACGGTGCTCTCGCAGGCTACCAGATGGACTCGATGAAGGTGACCCTGAAGGACGGTTCGTTCCACCCCGTGGACTCCGACCAGTTGTCGTTCGAGATCGCAGCCCGCAACGGTTATCGCGCCGCCGCTCCCAAGGCCGGTTCGGTGATCATGGAGCCGATCATGAACGTGGAGGTCGTGACCCCCGAGGAGAACATGGGCGACATCATCGGCGACCTGAACAAGCGTCGCGGTCAGATCACCGGCATGGAGTCGAAAGGCACCGCCCGCGTGGTCAAGGCCAAGGTTCCCCTGTCGGAGATGTTCGGCTATGTGACCGTGCTGCGTACGATTTCGTCGGGCCGCGCCACGTCGTCGATGGAATTCTCGCACTTCGAGGAAGTTCCCGCCAACCTGGCCAAGGAGATCATCGAGAAGGCGAGCGGTAAACGTAAGGATATAGAATAAGGAAAGATATGAGCCAGAAAATTAGAATCAAACTCAAGTCATTCGATCACAACCTGGTCGACAAGTCGGCCGAGAAGATCGTGAAGACCGTGAAGAGCACGGGCGCCGTGGTCAGCGGCCCGGTGCCTCTGCCCACGCACAAGCAGATTTTTACGGTCAACCGTTCGACTTTCGTCAACAAGAAAGCCCGCGAGCAGTTCCAGCTCTGCACCTTCAAGCGCATCCTGGACATCTACTCGTCGACGCCCAAGACGATCGACGCCCTGATGAAGCTGGAGCTTCCCTCGGGCGTGGAGGTCGAGATCAAGGTCTGACGATCGGGCGGAAACCGAACGCGCTCGAAAGATCCGACGACCGGGAATCGGCAGGGGTAAAACGCCTGCCGTCCGAGGTCGGGGCGGATCGCGATGGAGGAACATCACTTTATTTTTATAACAAACAATTGACAACAAATGTCAGGACTTATTGGAAAGAAAATCGGAATGACTTCCGTTTACAGTGCCGAGGGTAAGAACATACCATGCACTGTCATCGAAGCTGGTCCCTGCGTTGTTACGCAAATCAAAACCGTGGAGAAGGACTCCTACGAAGCGGTGCAGATTGCCTATGACGAGAAAAGTGAAAAGCACACCAGCAGCAGTTTGTTAGGTCACTTCAAGAAGGCAGGCACGACTCCCAAGCGCAAGCTGGCGGAGTTCAAGGGCATGCCCGAAGTGAATCTCGGCGACACGTTGACCGTCGACCTCTTCTCGGAGGAGGACTGGGTGGACGTGACCGGGATCTCGAAAGGCAAGGGCTTCCAGGGCGTAGTGAAGCGTCACGGCTTCGGCGGCGTCGGCGGGCAGACCCACGGTCAGCACAACCGTCAGCGCAAACCCGGTTCGCTGGGCGCATCGTCCTATCCTTCGCGCGTCTTCAAGGGCAAGCGTCTGCCCGGACAGATGGGCGGCGAGCAGGTCAAGGTGTTGAACCTGCGTGTATTGAAAGTAATCCCCGAGAGCAACCTCATTCTGGTGAAGGGTTCGATTCCGGGTGCCAAAGGTGCTTATTTAACAATTGAGAAGTAGTCATGGAATTAGCTGTTTTGAACACACAAGGAAAGGAAACGGGTCGTAAGGT
>CAMWJM010000198.1 GCA_947174575.1 uncultured Alistipes sp.
GAGCACGGCGAGGGAGCCTGGCGGGCGATGTCGGGTGCATTGGAGCAGGCCGGCGTCGCGCCCGACGAGGTGGATTACGTCAATGTCCACGGCACTGGCACTCCGAACAACGATCTGACCGAGGGCCGTGCTCTGCGCCGGCTGTTCGGCGACCGGGTGCCGCCGTTCAGCTCGACGAAAGGCTTCACGGGCCACACCCTGGCGGCGGCCGGCGGTATCGAAGCGGTCTTCTCCGTGGCGGCGCTCCGCAGCGGGACGATCTGGCCGAGCCTGAATTTCGCCCGGCCGATCGACGAGCTGGGTTTAAGGCCCGAATGCCGGGTGAGGACGGGGGCGGCCTTGCGCTGCGTGCTCTCCAATTCGTTCGGATTCGGGGGCAACTGCGCCTCGCTGCTCTTTTCGAAAAACGGATGACCGACCCTATGTGCTACATCGAATCCATAGCCACGCAACGCATGCTTCCCGACGATCTGCGGGAGCTGATCCCCGATGCCGCCATGCGGCGCCGCATGAGCCGCATCGTCAAGCAGGGAGTCGCTACGGCCATGGCCTGCGCGGGCGGTGCGGAGCGGGTCGCCGAACTCGATGCGATCATCACGGCCACGGGCTGGGGCTGTCTGGCCGACAGCGAACGCTTCCTGCGCCTCGACTGCGAGACGCAGGAGCAGATGTTGAACCCCACGCCGTTCATCCAGTCGACGTTCAACACCGTGGGTGCCCAGATCGCCTTGCTGGGCCGCAACCACTGCTACAATACGACCTATGTCCACCGGAGCCGCAGCTTCGAAAGCGCCCTGCTGGACGCCATGATGCGCTTGGAGGAGGGCGAGGCTTCGCGGGTGCTGGTCGGTGCCTACGACGAGCAGACCCCCACGCAGCACCATATCATGGAGCGCATGGGATGCTGGCGCAAGGCCTGCGACGGCGAGGGGTGTACTTTCGTGCTGCTCACAGCGGCCCGCACGGCGCGGAGCATGGCGAAATTGGAGCGGCTGGATTTCCCGGCGGAGCCACTCGCGCCGACGCAATGTATCGGGCGGTATGCTTCGCAGCCGGATGCGCTGCTGGTCGCGCCGGGGGCCGACGACGCCTGCTATCCGACCCGCTCTGCGGCCCTGTTCGCACGGGGTGTCGAGGCGGTCGCGCAGGGGAGGCCCGAGGCGGTGGTCTATAACGAATATTTCGGCGAAGAACCTACGGTCGCCTTGTTGAAATGGGAGCTGTAGGGTATATCGCGATCGGAGTCGTCGCGGCGATCGCGGCGTTCGGCTTCTATGCGTCGTTCTGCATCGGCAGCGGCGTCTACCTGAAGACGCTTTGCCGGGGTCGGAGCGACCGGCGGACGATCGCCCTGACTTTCGACGACGGCCCCGACGAGCGGATGACGCCGCGGGTCTTGGATGTGCTGGCCCGCCGCGGGGTTCGGGCCACGTTCTTTTTGGTAGGCGAGCGGGCCGGGCGCTGCCCGGAACTCGTGCGCCGCATGGTGGCCGAGGGCCACACGATCGGCAACCATACGCACACCCACTCGGGGATGTTCCCGCTGCAGGGCCGTGCGCGCATGGCGGCCGAATTGGAGCGGACGCGCCGGATCGTGCAGACCCTGACGGGCCGCTGCGTGCGGCTGTTCCGCCCGCCGTTCGGGGTCACGAATCCCCATGTGGCGCGGGCCGCGCGCGAGGGCGGTTATGCGCCGATCGGCTGGAGCGTCCGTTCGTTCGACACCGTGGCCCTAACGCCGCGCCGCAAGGTGCTCTCCCGCGTAGTCGGGCGGCTGCATCCCGGCGCCGTGGTGCTGCTGCACGACCGCTGCGAGGGGGCCGACCGGCTGCTCGAAGCGTTGATCGACGAGGCTGACGGCCGGGGCTATCGGTTCGAGACCGTAGACCGGCTGTTCGAAATAGAGGCTTATGAAAAGTAGATTGCTGTTGCTGACGCTGCTGTTGTCGGTGCTGCCTGCGGCTCTTTGCGCCCAGGATGCGGAGTGCCGGCGGCGTTTCGAAGAGGAGCTGGCCGCGAAAAGCCGGGAGATCCGTACGATCGCCTGCCGCTTCGAGCAGGTGCGCAAAAGCGCCGTGCTCAAAGACGAGGTGCGCAAGACGGGCCACTTCCACTATAAGCGCCCCGGGCGGATGCGTCTGCTCTTCGCCGACGGCGACCGCATCACGATGAACGGCAGCGATTTCCTGCTGGTCGAATCGGGTCGCAAGACCGTGGTGAAGATGCAGTCGAACCCGATGCTGCGGGAGTTGCAGCGGTTGCTGGAGGCCTGTATGACGGCCGACATGGAGCGGCTGACCACGGGGTTCGTCCCGACGCTCCGCGAAACCGAAAAGCAGTATGAACTGACGCTCGCGCCGCGCCGCAAAAACCGGTTGCAAGAGATCGTGCTGCACTTCGCCAAGAAGGACATGTCGCTGGACGAGTTGCGAATGAACCAGACTTCGGGCGACTATCTGCTCTACCGCTTCAGCGACAAGCGGTTCGACGAGCCGGTGGCCGACGAATGGTTCGAAATCGGAGAGTGATGCCGGAGAACGTTTTCGATAAGCCGAGCGCTGAGCCAGACGTATTCGAGCTTTGCCGAGACGAGAAAAGGGGTAAGAATTTGAACGATCTGTATTGCATATGCCGGCTGGAGCGGTCGGATGCGGAGTATGCGGCTGAGGTGGCTCTCGATCCGCGGCACGAGGTCTACGCCGGGCATTTCCCGGGGCATCCGGTGACGCCGGGCGTCTGTCTGCTGGCGATCGTCCGCGCATGCGTGGGCCGGGCGCTCGGCCGGCCGGCGGCTTTCGCCGCGATCAAAAGCTGCAAGTTCATAGCGCCGGTGATTCCCGCCGAAGGCGAACGGTTGCGCGTCGCATTTTCCATAGCGGAGGCCGGGGAAGTGCGCTGCACGATGGAGTGGCAGGGAAATACGGTCTTGAAATTCGCCGGAACGCTGGCTCCGGCCCGATGATACGATGAGCGAGACGATTTCGACATACGGCGAGCGCCTGCGGCGCATCGGCTGCATCGCGGTGATCCCGACCTACAACAACGCGGGGACAATCGTGCAGGTGATCGCCGACGTACGCCGTTATGCCGACGATGTGCTGGTGGTCGACGACGGCTCGACCGACGCGACGGCCGAGCTGCTGCGGGGCATCGAGGGCATCCGCACGATCGGCTACGCCCGCAACCGGGGCAAGGGCTATGCGCTGCGCCGGGCGCTGGAGGCTGCGACCGAATGGGGATTCCGCTATGC
>CAMWJM010000199.1 GCA_947174575.1 uncultured Alistipes sp.
CGGTTGTTATTCTTCTCCGGCAAAGATCGAACGGGTTGCGGCTGCTCGGAAATATCCGGGTTTTCTGCTGCGTGGTTTCCGTAAAATAGGTAGATAAAAGAGGAATGCGCATTGCTCGAACTTCGGGAACTTTTCGTATTTTTGCAACATTCCAAATTTTCGGATTATGTTGCGAAAAGTCAGAATCGCCGCAGCCCTCTTTTGTTTCGTCGGCGTGACGTTGCTGTTCCTCGATTTCACGGGGACGGTGCACGCCTGGTTGGGCTGGCTGGCGAAGATTCAGTTTCTGCCGGCGTTCCTGGCCTTGCAGGTCGGTATCGTGGCGGCCCTCGTCGTGTTGACGCTGCTCTTCGGGCGCCTCTATTGTTCGGTGATCTGTCCGCTCGGCGTCATGCAGGATCTCTTCGGTCGGGCCGGACGCCGGCAGCGGAAAAATCGATATGCCTACTCGCCTGCCCTCACGTGGCTGCGCTATGGTATGCTGGCGCTTTTTGTCGCCGTGCTGGTGGCCAACATGGCCGGTCTGGCGGCTTTGGTCGCTCCTTACAGCGCTTACGGACGCATCGCCCGGAATCTGCTGGCGCCGCTCTATGCGTGGGGCAACAATCTGCTGGCCTATTTCGCCGAGCGGGTCGACAGCTACGCGTTCTACACCACGGAGGTTCGGTGGCAGGGGGGCGTCGCTTTCGGGGTCGCCGTCGCCACGCTCGTCGCGGTCGGCACCTTGGCCTGGCGCAACGGGCGCACCTGGTGCAATACGGTTTGTCCCGTGGGCACCGTTCTGGGATTCCTGTCGCGGTTTTCGCTTTTCCGCCCCGTCATCGACACCTCCAAGTGCAACGGCTGCAAGCTCTGCGTCCGCAACTGCAAGGCGGCGTGCATCGATGCCGCCGAGCATCGGATCGACTACAGCCGCTGCGTGGTGTGCATGGACTGCATCGATACGTGTCACCGGGGCGCCATTTCCTATACGCCGCGGCGCGCCCCGAAGCCCCGATCGAAGCCCGAAACCCATTCGCATGCTGCTACTTCAGCTGCCGATCCCTCGCGCCGTCGATTCCTGGGGGTGTTGGGGCTGTTCGCCTATACGGCCGTCCGCGCGCAGGAGAAGAAAGTCGACGGCGGCCTGGCCGTCATCGAGCAGAAACGGGCGCCCGAGCGGGCTACGCCGCTGACGCCTCCGGGATCGTTCAGCGCGCGGCATATGGCCACGCATTGCACTGCGTGCCAGCTGTGCGTGTCGGTGTGTCCCAATCGGGTGTTGCGCCCCTCGGGCCGTTTGACGTCGCTCATGCAACCCGAGATGTCCTATGAGCGCGGCTATTGCCGCCCCGAGTGTACGAAGTGTTCGGAGGTCTGCCCTGCGGGGGCTATCCGCCGGATCACGGTCGAGGAGAAGTCGTCGACTCAAATCGGCCATGCCGTGTGGGTGCGGGACAACTGCATTCCACTCACCGACGGCGTCGATTGCGGCAACTGCGCGCGCCATTGTCCGGCGGGTGCCATACAGATGGTGCCTGCCGATCCCGATGCGGTCGATTCGCCCCGTATTCCGGTGGTCAACGTCGAGCGGTGCATCGGCTGCGGCGCGTGCGAGCATCTTTGTCCGGCACGTCCGTTCAGCGCTATCTATGTCGAGGGCCACGAGCGCCACAGAACCATCTAAATCGAGCGAGAGATGAATGATCGCAAAAACATGAATCGCAGAGATTTCCTCAAAGTTTTCGGCGGCGGCATCGTCGCCGCTGCGGCCGGGTTGTACGGTTGCGGCAAGGGCAGGAACGCCGCGGCGTCCGGGGCCTCGGCTCCGATTCCGACCGATCGGATGACGTTCCGCACCAATCCCACCTCGGGCGACCGCGTATCGCTCCTGGGCTACGGCTGCATGCGCTGGCCGACGGTGGCCCGCACCAGCGCCCGCGACAGCAGCGACGAAATCGACCAGCAGGCCGTCAACGAGTTGGTCGACTATGCTATTGCCCACGGAGTCAACTATTTCGACACTTCGCCGGCCTATTGCAAGGGCTATTCCGAGCGTGCCACGGGCGCGGCGTTGAGCCGCCACCCGCGGGACAAATACTTCATCGCCACCAAACTCTCGAATTTCGCCCCTTCGACCTGGAGCCGCGAAGCCTCGCTGGCCATGTACCGCAATTCGTTCCGCGAGTTGCAGGTCGATTACATCGACTATCTGCTGTTGCACGGCGTCGGCATGGGCCGCGGACTGCGCGATTTCGAGGCCCGTTACATCGACAACGGCGTGCTCGACTTCCTGTTGCGGGAGCGCGAGGCGGGCCGTATCCGCAACCTCGGATTCTCGTACCACGGCGACGTGAAGGTGTTCGACCATTTGCTGGCGCAGCACGACAAGTATAAGTGGGACTTCGTGCAAATCCAGCTCAACTACGTCGACTGGCGGCATGCCAAGGAGGTCAACGCCCGTAACACCGATGCCGAGTATCTCTACGGCCGTCTGGCCGAGCTCGGCATTCCGGCCATCGTCATGGAGCCGTTGTTGGGCGGGCGTCTGTCGAATGTCCACGACCATATCGCCGCCTCGCTGAAGCAGCGCCGACCCGAATCGAGCGTGGCGTCGTGGGCGTTCCGCTTCGCCGGATCGCTGCCGGGAGTGCTCACCGTGTTGAGCGGCATGGCCTACATGGAGCATCTGCAGGACAACCTGCGCACGTTTGCGCCGCTCGAAGCTCTGACCGATGCCGACCGCGATTTTCTGGAGCAGACGGCGCAAACTCTGTTGCGCTACCCCACCGTGCCCTGCAACGACTGCAAATACTGCATGCCCTGCCCCTATGGGCTGGATATTCCGGGAATTCTGCTGCACTACAACAAGTGCGTCAACGAGGGCAATGTGCCGGCCTCTTCGCAGGATGCCGATTACCGCAAGGCCCGTCGGGCGTTTCTGGTGGGCTACGGGCGTGCGGTGGCGCCGGAGCGTCAGGCCGACCACTGCATCGGCTGCAACCAGTGCGTGCACCATTGTCCGCAGAATATCGACATCCCTCGCCAGATGCAGCGCATCGACCGTTTCGTGGAGCACCTCAAGCGCGAAACCTTATAGCATCTGCGGGTTCCCTCCCCGCGAGCCGAACTAAATCCGTCCGGACTTTGCCCGAAGGTGGAAATCCGTATGAAAAACAACCGCTCGTCCTATGGAACGAGCGGTTGTTTTCGTCTGTACTCGGAACGGGAATCGAACCCGTACGGCCATTGCTGGCCACAGGATTTTAAG
>CAMWJM010000200.1 GCA_947174575.1 uncultured Alistipes sp.
CTTTGTTACCCCCCCCGCCCGCCCATAAAACTTCCAACGCCCCAACCCCCCCAAAAAAAACCGGGCCGCCCCCTCGGGGCGAGCCGCTTCGTTCATTCTTTCGCCGCCATGCGCCGCCAGCGCAGGTACCCCGCCACGGCGAGCACCGAATAGAGGAGATAGAGTCCGGCCGTGATGGGGAGACCCTTGTAGAGGTACAGCCCCACCGTGGTCAGATCGACCGCCAGCCACACGAGCCATTGCTCCGCCCACTTGCGCGAAAGCATCCAGTAAGCCACGATGCAGAGGGCCGTGGTGAAGCTGTCCCAGAAAGGCACCGCGCTGTCGGTGAACCGCACCAACACCCCGTATATCGCCCCGTGCAACGCCGCATAGGCTACGACGAGCGCCGGAACCCATTTTCCGGGAGTATGCGCCACAGCCGCCGCAGATGTCTGCTTTTTCGGGGCGTTGCGCCACACGATCCAGCCGTAAATCCCCGCCAGGACATAGTAGACCTGCATCGAACAGTCGGCATAGAGTCCCGCACGGTAGTAGAGCACACCGTGCACCACGGGCATCGCCAGCCCCACGATCCACAGCCGGATGTCGGCCCGGTACTCCAACCGGAGGTAGAGCAGTCCGAGCACGACACCGACGATCTGCAGCAAAAGTTTCCAGTCCAAAATCGAGATTCCTTAATTCTGAATTATGAATTGTGAATTGATCAGAATTTGACCGTCACATTGGCCAACACATGCAGGGGCGCCTGCGGGAAGTAGTAGGCATGGTCGGTGCGCACCCCGTCGTAGGCCTCCGACCAGCCATAGCCGTTGCTCGCATACTTCTGATCGAACAGGTTGTAGATCGCCACCCCGAACCGCACGCTGCGGGCCGCACGGGTGCGGAGCGTATAGCCCAGATTGAGGTCGGTCACGCAATAGCCGTCGAGACGCATGTCGGGGTTGGCGAAATTGGTGAAATACTGTTCGCCCACATACTGCGTATGCAGCAGCGCTTCGAAGCCCCGAATGTGGAAATCGAGGAACAGCGCCCCCATCGTCTCGGGCGAATAGGAGATGCGCGTGGTACCCATTTCCCGGGTCAGATAGCCGTAGCCGTCGTCCGTCACGTCGCCCGCGACGGCGTAGTCCACCACCTTGTCCACATAGTTCTCGATGCGGTTCTGCGAGAACGTGGCATTGGCCCCGATCGTGAACCACGGCAGCGCGCGCCACGAGGCCGACAGCTCGATGCCGCGGCGGTAGCTCACGGGAACGTTGATGTTCAACGCATCGTAGTTGTCGTTGATGCGGCCCGTCTTGACCAGCTGGTCCCTGTAATACATATAATAGAGGTTGGCCCCGACAGTCAGGGTCGGCAGTTCGAGACGGTAGCCGATCTCGTAGTCGAACATCCGCTCCGACGAAGGATAGCTGTCGTCGTCGGCATACATGTAGCGATCGGTGAAGTCGCCGCGCGTGGGTTCTTTCTGCGCTATGGCGAACGACGCATAGAGCGTGTGGCAGCCGCGGGTGTAATTGACGCCCGCATGCGGATTGAAAAAGTGGTAGTGCTTATCCACGTCGATGGGCTGCATGCCGACCGACGACGACACATAGTTGTCGTTCACGCCCCAGGCCTTGTAGCTCACATAGCGATACTGCAGATCGGCAAAGAGATTCAGCCCCTCGGCCACCCTCCAGGCGACGCGGCCGAAGAGGTTGGCGTCGTGCTTATCGACATCGTTGTCGTACCAGCGGCCGCCGATCGCCGACCGCTCCAGGCCGTCGACCCACTCCAGATCGCCCCAATGCGGGCACGAATAGTAACTGTACGAGCCGCCGAACGACACGTCCGCCCGCTGCGCATGGTAGTGCGCCGCAGCCTGCACGCCGCCCAGATGATTGCGCATCACCTTGCGGCGGATCAAATCCCTGCGCACCTTGTTGCCCGAGGCATCGAAAGCCACGTCGTCGGGGAATCCGTACTCCACGAGCTTCGCATTGTCCTTATACTGCTTGTAATAGCCGTAGCCGTAGGTATAGAACGCCGTGGCGTTCATCGTCCACCGGGCATCGAAGCGGTGGCTCAACAGCAGCTGGTTGTTGATTTGCAGGTAGTTGTCGGTCTGGTCATCGTAGTAGTCGACATGCGAGCCGTCGGCCAGCACGAACGGGCCGTCGGAGGTCGCATATTGGCCACTCGTGTGGTAGCGCCGCCCGTAGAGCGCCATATCCTCTTTCGTCACGCCGTTGTAGGTGAGGTAGGTTTTGGCCTTGCCGCCGAACGACACCAGCTTGAGCATGGTGTTGCCGCCGTAATACCCCGCCTGGAACATGTAGGACTTCAGATCGGTCGAGCCGCGGTCGATGTAGCCGTCGGAGCCGATGTGCGTGAGCCGCGCATCGAGCGCCCAATGGCCGCCCAACAGCCCCGACGCGAAGTGCACGGCCTGCTTGTTGGTGTTGTACGACCCGTAGGAGAGCGACGCCGAGCCGCCGAACTCGGTGGAGAGCGCCTCGGTGGTCATGCTCACCGCGCCGCCGAACGCCCCCGTGCCGTTGGTCGAGATGCCGGCGCCGCGCTGCACCTGCACATCGCCTACGGCGGAGATCAGGTCGGGCGTGTCGTACCAGTACATCGAATGCGAATCGGGGTTGTTCATCGCCACGCCGTTGACCGTCACGTTCAGGCGCGTGGCGTCGGTGCCGCGCAGGCGCATCGACGTACCGCCGATGCCGATGCCCGTTTCGTTGGTGGCGATCATCGAGGGCGTGAGCGCCAGCACCGAGGGAATGTCGGTGCCGAAGCCGTGGCGGGCGATCTCCTCGCGCGAGAGGGTCGCATGCGCCACGGGAGTCGAACCGGTGGCGCGCGTGGCGGTCACCTCGATCTCCTGCAACCGATACATGCGCACGGAATCGTCGGGACGAATCTCGTCGGCATCCTGCGTTCCCTCGGCCGTCCGCACGACCATGTTCGTTTCGTCGTCCGCCGCTTCGCAGCAGGGCACGACGATACTTCCGGCATGCGCACCTTGCCATAAGGCCAGCACCGCCATGGAGAGTAAAAACCTTTTCATAGATACTTTAATTTGGGTTAAAGAATGAAAAGGGGTATGTGTGTCGATTTACGCTTTTCCCGGTTTCGGCATTACCCGTATCCGGTTCAATGGGTATAATCTCAGCCTGATAGTAAGGCACCCCTTCGGAATATCGGGGGCAAAGATAGTAAAGAGAATGAAAAATGAAAAATGAATAAGGA
>CAMWJM010000201.1 GCA_947174575.1 uncultured Alistipes sp.
ACTCATTATCCGATCAGCTCAAGAAAAAACTTGATCATAGCGTCGTGCCCGTGCAATCCGCATTCCAATTTTTTCGTATCTTAAACATTGTTTCAGATACTCCGTCTCGGCAAAATCAAGCGATAGCTTGCTTCTGCGCTCGACTTTTCGTATCTTCGCATTCCGAAATTCCACAGCCATGACCGACAAATACAAGATTCTGTTCGTCTGCCTCGGCAACATCTGCCGCTCGCCGGCCGCCGAGGGGATCATGCGCGCCCTCGTCGAGCGGGAGGGGCTGACCGAACGTTTCGAGATCGATTCTGCCGGCACCTATGCCGGACATCGGGGCGAACTACCCGACATCCGCATGCGCGACGCGGCTGCCCGGCGGGGACTGACGCTCACGCATCGGTCGCGACCCCTCTGCGAAGCGGACTTCGAGCGGTTCGACCGGATCGTGGTGATGGACGATATGAACTACGAAAACGCCCATCGCATGGCGCCCTCGCGTGCGCTGTCCGACAAAATCCACCGCATGACCGAGTTCTGCCGCCGTCACCCGGGCCGCACCCATATTCCCGATCCCTATTACGAGGGCCACGAGGGTTTCGAGCGGGTGCTCGACCTGCTGGAAGACGGATGCGGCGGATTATTGGACGCGTTGAAAAAAGAAGAAAAGGCTTAAACCCACATCTTCCCGATGAATCGTCCGGGACACGCGTTTTTTTGCCTGCTCCCGTAGGCAGGTGCTGTCAAAAATCGAATCCGAAACTGATGGTGTAGGCGTTGCGGAGGAGCGTATTTTTCCGAGCGAACAGATAGGCGAAATCGAGCCGCAGGTGCAGGATCCGCACCCCGGCGCCGACCGACGCATAGGAGGGGTAGTAACCGCTCCGCTCGCCGTAGTGATACCCGGCCCGGAACTGCACCAGCTGCATCAAATTGTACTCGGCACCCACCGACACCCGGCACCCGCGCACCGGAGCCGGTGAAAAGTAATAGCCGAAATCGGCGCCGACCGTGATCTCGTGCGCATCGGACAGGTAGGTGTCCAACGCCGCGCCGACCGTGAGATTCATGGGCAGCAAATCGCTCCGCTTCTTGAAGTAGCCGCCCAGATTCGCCAATTTGGCCCCGGCCCGCACCGTCGCGAAGTCGCCGAGGCGCACCGGCAGCATCCACCCCAGACACAAATCGACCGACAAAGCGTCGATCGAACCGTCGGGCCGCTTCGAGTGTACATAACGCGTCGCTCCGCCCACCGACCAGCGGTCGCCGAGGCGCCGCGAATAGCCCAGGTCGACGGCCATGTCGTTGTTGCCCCGCTGGCGCAGATACTGGCGCCAGCCGAGCTGCGTGCAATTGAAATTGTCGAACCTCCAATAGCCCGTCACCGCATAATAATCGACCGACCCGATGCCGCAATAAGAGGCGGAAACCTGCGACGGCATCATCGAAAAAGCCGTCATGGCCGGATTGTTATAGATCGGGTGCGAGCCGGCGACCGTCGTCATGGCCACGCCGCCCATGCCCCAGGTCTTGGCATCGGGCGTCGGGAGCATCGCCACCTGCGCCCGCATCGGGACGCAACTCAAGACGAAGATCGAAAGGAGGATGTAACGTTTCATACGAAAATTATCTGTGGCAAAGATAGTGCAAGGCGAGAGCAAAACCAAACGAAGTTTGGATTTTGCCGAGCAGGAGTATCTTGGGCGTAAGCCAAAGATACGAAATAAGAGAGCAATGCCAAATTTATTTGGACATTGCCGAGCCGCAGCCTATCTAAACCGCAGCGCCAGCTGCGGTAAAGTGCAAGGCGAGAGCAAAACCAAACGAAGTTTGCATTTTGCCGAGCAGGAGTATCAGCTTATTTCCTATTATCTCAATGGCCTGTTAGCTGGAGTGTTTGGTAGCGAGCCGTAGCTTCCGGCCGCGGAGGCTCGCAATTCTTGCTCGCTCCGCAAGCTGCGGCTCGCACAACTCGGCGAGATGCGAACACTACGAAAATTCGGATATACCCGCCTATTTGAGCCGATGCGTTTTCGGGATAATTAAACACACCTGAATATATAATGCCGTTACATTACGTCGCTTCGCGAATAAAAAAGCACCTGCCGAATGTATTCGGACGGGTGGGAGTGCAGCTACGTCGCTTCGCGCCGTGACTACCGGCGTCGCGGCGATATAGTTATCTACGACAGAAAATCCCTATCGGGATCCTGCTCTGCACAAAAATACCTGCACAAGTAAACTTGGCAGGCAGAACAGTTATGTTCCATGACTGCCAGTATCGCGGCGGCAATTTCTGATCGCAAAACCCGTTCGCAAGCTCTGCGAATAAAAAAGCACCCGCTCGAATACATCCGGCGAGTGCTTTTCTTATCCGCCGATGTCCGAAGACATCGGTTTTGCGATTTTTTGATTGCTCGTTCCGCTCCTTAGCAGTTCATCGCGCCGCAGCAGTGGATCACCTGACCGCTGACATACGACGAGAGGTCGGAGGCGAGGAACGTCGCTACGTTGGCCACATCTTCGGGCGTGCCGCCGCGACGCAGGGGAATCTGCTTGTACCAGCCTTCCTTGATCTCGTCGGAGAGCTGGGCGGTCATGTCGGTGATGATGAAACCGGGGGCGATGGCGTTGGCACGGATGCCGCGCGGCCCCATCTCCTTGGCGATCGACTTGGCCAGACCGATCATGCCGGCTTTGGAGGCCGAGTAGTTGCACTGTCCGGCGTTGCCGCTCACGCCGACTACCGACGACATGTTGATGATCGAACCGCTCTTCTGGCGCGCCATGATGGGCGTCACGGCGTGGATGAAGTTGAACGCCGACTTGAGGTTCACCGTCAGCACGGCGTCCCACTGCGCCTCGGACATGCGCATCATCAGGCCGTCCTTGGTGATACCGGCGTTGTTGACCAGGATGTCGATGCGGCCGAAATCCTTGACGATCTCGTCGATGACCTTGTGGGTCTCTTCGAAATTGGCGGCGTTCGACGCATAACCCTTGGCCTTGACGCCCAGAGCGGCGATTTCGGCTTCGGTAGCCTTGCCGTTCTCGTCGATCACCAGGTCGGTGAATGCCACGTCGGCACCCTCCGAAGCGAATTTCAGCGCAATGGCTTTGCCGATGCCGCGTGCGGCACCCGTCACGACAGCCACTTTTCCTTCGAGTAATTTCATAATCTTCAAATATTTTATCGTTGAATCGTTTTGTTTCGGCGTCGTAAAGGTACGAAAAATATTTTAAATATGTATT
>CAMWJM010000202.1 GCA_947174575.1 uncultured Alistipes sp.
ACACTCGGCCAAGATGCCCTTTTTGGCCAACTGCACGGCCAGATTGAGGCCCGTCTGCCCGCCCAACCCCGGGACGATGGCGTCGGGCCGCTCGTAGCGGATGATCTTGGCCACGTATTCGAGCGTCAGCGGCTCCATGTAGACCTTGTCGGCGATGTGGGTGTCGGTCATGATCGTGGCGGGGTTGGAGTTGACCAGCACCACTTCGTAACCCTCCTCGCGCAGCGCCAGGCAGGCCTGCGTACCGGCGTAATCGAACTCGGCGGCCTGGCCGATGACGATCGGGCCGGAACCGATGACCAAGACCTTGCGAATATCTTCTCTTTTAGGCATTCTTGTGCTCCTCCATCATTTGAATGAACTTATCGAACAGATAGGTGCTGTCCTGCGGCCCCGGAGCGCTCTCGGGGTGGTACTGCACCGAGAAAACCCGATCCTCGGGACATTCGACCCCCTCGGCCGTAGCATCGAGCAGATTGACATGGGTCAAACGCAAAGAGGTATTTTCGAGCGAGGCGATGTCGACGGCATAGCTGTGGTTCTGGCTGGTGATCTCGATCTTGCCGGTAGCGAGGCACTTCACCGGGTGGTTGCCGCCGCGGTGGCCGAACTTCATCTTGAATGTCCTGGCTCCGTAGGCCAGCGCGATCATCTGGTGTCCCAAACAGATGCCGAAAATGGGCAGCCGCCCTTTCAGCGCCCGCACTTTCTCGACGACGGGTTCCACGTCGGCGGGGTCGCCGGGGCCGTTGGAGAGGAAGATGCCGTCGGGCCGGAACGCGAGAATCTCCTCGACCGAAGCGTCGTAGGGCACGACCGTGACGTTGCACCCCTTGGCATTGAGGCAGCGGATGATGTTGTACTTGATGCCGCAGTCGACGGCCACGACGTCGTAGCGGTGGTTGGGCGTACGCGAGAACCACCGTTTCTTGCAGCTCACGCGCGCCACCATGTCGCGGGGCAGTTCGTAGGCGTGCAGGCGCGCCAAGGCCTCGTCGCGGGGCGTCGCAGCGTCGGCGATCATCACCTTCTGACTCCCCTCGTCGCGGATGATGCGCACCAGCGCGCGGGTGTCCACGCCCCAGACGCCGGGGATGCCCATCTCCTCGAAGACCTCGTTCAACGTGCGCGTATAGCGGAAGTTCGAGGGGGTGTCGTTGTACTCGCGCACGATCATGCCCCCGATCGTGGGAAACTTGGTCTCGTAGTCCTCCTCGGCGGTGCCGTAGTTGCCGATCAGGGGGTAGGTCATCACGACCGTCTGGTCGGTGTACGAGGGGTCGGAGACGATCTCCTGATAGCCGACCATGGAGGTGTTGAAGACGATCTCGTTGATCGTCTCGCGGTCGGCGCCGAACCCGTAGCCGTAGAACTCGCGGCCGTTTTCGAGCAGGATTTTCTTGGTGTAAGGCTTCATATATAATTATACTCTCTATTCATTCGCGTCGTACACGACCTTTCCGCCTACTACCGTCATCGCGGCCCGCCCCTGCACGGGCCAACCGGCGAAAGGGGTGGCGCGTCCTTTGGAGCGGAACGTTGCAGGGTCTATTTCATACTGCGCATCGAGGTCGAGCACCGTGAAATCGGCCGCCTCGCCCGGCTCCAGCGCGCCGCCGAGGCCGAAAATCCGCCGCGGATTCACGGACATCGCCTCGACGAGCCGCTCCAACGAAATAGTTCCGGGCAGCACCAAATATGTGTAGAGCAGCGGAAATGCGCACTCCAACCCCACGATGCCCATGGCGCTGCCGGAAAGACCGCGCGCCTTCTCCTCGGCGGTGTGGGGGGCATGGTCGGTGGCGACGACCTCGATCGTGCCGTCGACGAGGCCCTCGACGAGCGCCTGACGGTCGGCACGGCTCCGCAGCGGCGGGTTCATCTTGAAACGCCCCTCCTCCTGCAGGTCGTCGTCGCAGAGCAGCAGGTAGTGCGGCGCCGTCTCGCAGCTCACCCGCAGCCCCCGCGCCTTGGCCCGGCGCACCAGCTCGACGCTCTCGCGCGTGGAGACGTGGCAGACGTGGTATCGGCAACCGGTCTTTTCGGCCAGCGCGATGTCGCGCTCGACCTGCCGCCACTCGCTCTCGGACGAGATGCCCTTGTGCCCGTGCTCGCGGCAGTAGTCGCCGTCGTGGATGTAGCCGCCGCGCAGCAGGTCGTCGACCTCGCAATGGGCCACGATAGGTCGGTCGACCGCCGCGGCCTGCCGCATGGCCCGCTCCATCGATTCGGCCGACTGCACGCCGCGCCCGTCGTCGGAGAAACCCACCACCTCGGGCGCCAAAGCCGCGAAGTCGACCAGTTCGCCGCAACCCCGCTGTCCGAGGGTGATCGACGCATAGGGGAACACCCGCACGAGGGCGTCGCGGCGGATAATTTCGATCTCCTGCGCCAATGTATCGGGCGCATCGGGTGCGGGCCGCAGGTTGGGCATCGAGCAGACAGCGGTGTAACCGCCCCGTGCAGCCGCGGCTGTACCGGTGGCGATGGTCTCCTTGTGCGGGAAACCCGGCTCGCGCAGGTGGACGTGCACGTCGACCAGTCCCGGCACGACGCAACGGCCCCCCAGATCGACCGTACGGTCGACCGCCGCAGCGGGTATATCCTCCGCAAAACGTTCCCCCTCGACCAGAAGCGTCCCCTTTTCGAAGCGGCCGCCGCGGAAGATGCGGACGTTTATGTAGCGTGTTCTCATCGGTACCGAATCCATATTACAGCCGCAGCCTGCGGAGCGAGTATCGCGAGCCTCCGCACCGGGAGGCTGCGGCCCGCGCGACTCCGAGAGTCGCATCTTTCCGAAGCCGGGCATAAAAAAATAGGGCAACCGTTGCCGGTTACCCTAATAAAACCAATAGCGCCCCTCGTCGACAGATCCGAAACCCGATCGATGATCCTGCTGCCAGGATGAACCGAGGGTCGCTATGTCGGATTTGCGTTTCATGGGACTCATATTTGGGTGCAAAGGTACGATTTTGCCGACGAATACACAACCTTTCCGCCCGATTTTTTTATGTTCCTCCTCCGAAGCCGTTCGTCTCCCTCGGGTTCGGGGTCAGCCGCGCCGGCGGAAACGCTCCGTGATGTCGTCCATCGTGCCGTCGGGCGCCACGCGGTCTGTCTCGTATACACCTCTGCCGCTGCCGACGACTAGTCGAGTGTAGCTCTCGGGGGTCGCCGTATCATTAAAAAA
>CAMWJM010000203.1 GCA_947174575.1 uncultured Alistipes sp.
GAATAAGCGAGGGCAAAAGCAAGCTCGCTTGCATTTTGCCGAGCGGGAGTATCTTGGGCAAAGCCAAAGATACGAAGAGCCAAATAAATTTGGTATTGCCGAGGCTGAAGTATCTAACCGTTGCGCACAATCCACCAGACGACGATCAGCACCAGATAGAGTCGTACCGTATGGGGATGCTGAACATATTTCAGCACGCTTTTTTCGCCGGGCGGGCGAGCGGTGGTATAGGCTACCAGCGCGAGATAGGGCAGCGAAATCACCAAAAACGGGTTGTAGCCCAGCGCCTCGCCCCAGGCTCCGTGCAGCACGGCATGCAGTGCCCGTTGGCTGCCGCATGCCGGACAGCCCAGCCCCGTGAGGAGCCGAAACGGACATCGGGGCATCCAGATCGCAGTGGCCGGATCGACGAAATAGTAGACCGCCGCCAAGGCTGCGAAGAGTGCTGCGACGATCGCGGTTTTCCGGATCAATCGAGGTTGCACATGGCGGCCAGGCCGATCGTCGCGAGAATCGCGATGAAGTAAATCACCCAGATCGCGACAGCCGTGCCGGCGCTGATCCAACACCATTTGCGGGCGTCGCGGGCAGCCTGGCAGGCAGCATCGACATTGCCTGCAGCCCAGAACGTGTCGACCTGCGTGGCCTTGACGATCGCCACGATACCGAACGGCAGGCAGCACAATACGGTGGAGAGAATCGCCCAGACCAGTGCGTTGTCGGGCTTCTGCATGTTGTTGGGTTCCATAAATATCGAATAAATCGAATGCAAAGATACGAAGAGTCGAGCGCAAACCCAAATTTATTTGGAGTTTGCCGAGACCGAGTATCTTCGACTTTAGTCAAAGATACGAAGTGCCGCAAATTTATTTGAGCATTGCCGAGGCCGAGTATCTTGGGCGCAAGCCAAAGATACGAATATGTCGAAGCAAGCGTCGAGTATCTTGGGCATCAACTAATGATGCTGTTCACCTTTCACTTTATCCTATGTTCATGTTGAATATGCCTTGCGGCTCGGCGTTGCCGGCCTGCACGGGATAGACCAGCACGAAATTGTTGTCGGTCAGCGTTTCGTCCAGATAGGCCGGCATGCGACTCATGCCCGTTTGGTAGGAGATGCGGTCGCGGCGGCTCATCACCAACCACAGACAGTCGTCATGCCGCAGTTCGGGCAGCAGCGCGGCCGGATTGTCCCAGCCCGCCTCCCGGACGACATAGCGGGCGATATCCTTCTTGCGGCGGCTTCCGCGCAGCCGCTCGATCGTCTGCGCCGGAGCATGGAAGATCAGCTGCGCCCCCGTGTCATGGGCCAGGTGGCGGAGCCGCAGCAGCCAGGCCTGGAATCCGGCTTCGAGTTCTGCACGCCGGGGCACCACCACCATGTGGCGCCGAATGGTCGGAAACGGCTGCGTCGGACGATAGATGAACGTCGTCACGTTGCATTGCCCCAGCACGGCCGACAGCGTCTTGCCCAGAGCCGCCGCCGTGGCGATGCCCGGAATGCCCGGAATCGGGAGTCCGGCACCCGGCGTGGAGCGGTGCATGCCCAGCACCAAGTCGGTGATGTTGCGTTCGCGCACCGCGCTGACGATGGCGTTGACGATGTTCACGTCGTAGCGCTGCAGCCGGTGCATGTGGATGTCGGCCGCGGCTGCAGCCATGGCGGCCGTGTCGAGCAGCGCCTGCGAACGTTTCTTCAGCTCGGGATCGTCCGTGCGATTGTCGATGACGTTCAGCGCATAGAGACTGCGGTATTTCTGCTTAGTAAGTGCGATGCTCAACCCCACCAGTTCGCCGATCCCCTCCTTGCGGGCGACCGGAATCAACACCTGCTCACCCACCCCGCGCTCCGACGTGCCCTGCGCCCCCTCGACGGCGATGTTGTGGGCGCCGCGCTGCGAGGCGAACGTCGAAATGGTGCAGGTCGCCAGAATCATGAGGATCGTGCCGTTGAGCACCGCCTCGTTCAGCAGACGGATCGGCTCGCCCTCGGGCGTGTAACCCAGCACCACGTTGTAGCCCACCATCACGGCCGCCAGCGTGGCCGCCACATGGGCGCTGCTCAACCCGAACAGCAGCGTACGTTGGTCGCGGGAGAGCCGGAACGTCTTCTGCGTCAGGCAGGCCGCGAGGTATTTGGCCGCCGTCACCATGACGATCATCACCACGCTCACCTCGATGCTCTCCCAGCTGCGAAAAAAAGCCCGGTAGTCGATCAACATACCCACGCCGATCAGGAAGAACGGGATGAAGATCGCGTTGCCCACGAACTCGATGCGGTTCATCAAAGGCGAGGTGCCGGGGATGAGGCGGTTCATGGCCAGTCCGGCGAGGAACGCTCCGATAATGGGTTCGAGGCCTGCCGTCTGGGCCAAATAGGCCCCCAGGAAGACCATGACCAGCACGAACACGTATTGCGACACGTTGTCGCTGCACCGCTTGAAGAACCACCGGCCCAGCACCGGGAAGAGCAGCAGGATGACCGCCACGCACGCCGCCACCGAGCAACCGAAGCGATACCAAAACGCCCCGTCGGCCTCGCCCGTAGCCAGCCCCACGACCACCGTGAGCACCATCAGCGCCAGCACGTCGGTGACAATCGTGCCGCCCACGGCGATGGTCACGGCCCGATCGCGCGTGATGCCCAGGCGGCTGACGATCGGATAGGCGATGAGCGTCTGCGAAGCGAACAGCCCCGCCAGCAGAATCGACGAATAGAGCGGATAACCCAGAATCCAGTGTCCGGCCACGATGCCGAAGATCATCGGTATCGAAAAGGTATACAGCCCGAACACCGCACTCCGCCAACCGTTGCGCCGGAAGTCGTTCATGTCCATGTCCAACCCCGAGAGGAACATGATGTAGAGCAGCCCTGCCGTGCCCGAAAGGATGATGCTGCTGTCGCGCAGTACGAGGTTCAGCCCGTTGGGGCCGATGACCGCACCGGCGATGATCAACCCCAGCAGATAGGGGATCTTGAGCCGGTTCAACACCAGCGGAGCGCCCAGCACGATGGCCATGATGAGCATGAACTTGAGGATCGTATGCTCCAGCGGCAAGGAGATAGAGGGTATGGAAAGCGAGAAAAACATATTTGGGAATCCGTTTGCTTCAGTCGAACCGGAGTTCGTTTGGTAAATATAATCATAAATTGTATAACCAGCCTCATTCGAAGCTGAAA
>CAMWJM010000204.1 GCA_947174575.1 uncultured Alistipes sp.
CTTGCCTCTTGGCTCGTGGGGTCGGAGCTGGGGATACGCGACCGCCGCGGTATTGCGGCAGCAGCGAGGCGTGGAGGTTGAACGTCCCCAGTCGCGGCATAGCCCAGATTGTCTCGGGCAGCATGCGGAACGCGATGACGATGCCCAGATCGGGCCGCAAGGCCTGCATTGCCTCCACGAACTCCGGTGCGCGCAGCTTCTCGGGCTGCAGGATCGGCAGCCCCAGTTCCCGGGCGGCGATCTTCACGTCGCTTTCGTGCAGCTTCTGTCCGCGGCCGGCCGGCTTGTCGGGCGTCGTGACCACGCTGACGACGTTATACCCGCCCTCGACCAAAGCCCGCAGCGACGGCACGGCGAATTCGGGCGTGCCCATGAAGACGATGCGCAATTGTTTGGCGTTCATTTTATGCACTATTTCCCGCCTCGGCATAGCTCGAACAAATTCAGCTCTGCCCTCGGCTTACGAAAACGTTCAACTTCTTGCAGGTTTTCTCGCCTCGGCAAAGCTCGAACAAGTTCGGCTCTGCGCTCGGCTTATCGAAAACGTTCAAATTTTCGCAGGTTTTCTTGCCTCGGCATAGCACGAACAAGTTCGGCTCTGCTCTCGGCTTATCGAAAACGTTCAATTCTATTTCTTTTTCAACCCCAGCGTATGCTGCATGCGCTCCTGCTTGGTTTCGAGGTAGTGCTCGTTGTAGGGGTTGGGTGCGATGACGATCGGCACGATCTCGTCGATCTTCAGCCCGTAGCCCTCCAGCCCGGCACGTTTGAGCGGGTTGTTGGTCATCAGACGCATGCGGCGGATGCCCAGTTCGCGGATGATGCTCGCCCCCACGCCGTAGTCACGTTCGTCGGCCTTGAACCCGAGGCGCAGATTGGCGTCGACGGTGTCCAACCCCTCGTCCTGCAGCTTGTAGGCGTGGATCTTGTTGCAGAGACCGATGCCGCGCCCCTCCTGGTTGAGGTAGACCACGGCGCCCTTGCCCTCCTTGTCGATCATCTGCATGGCGCGGTGGAGCTGGTCGCCGCAGTCGCAGCGGTAGGAACCGAAAATATCGCCCGTGGCGCACGACGAGTGTACGCGGATCAACACCGGTTCGTCTTCGGCCCATTCGCCCTTGGTCAGAGCCACATGCTCCACGCCGTTGGATTTTTGGCGGAACGGCGTGATTTTGAAGTCGCCCCACGCCGTAGGCAGCGGCACGGTGACCCCTTTCTCGATCAACGATTCCTCGCGCAGCCGATAGGCGATCAACGAAGCTATGGAGATGATTTTGAGGTCGAATTTCTTCGCGATTTCGCGCAGCTGCGGCATGCGGGCCATTGAGCCGTCCTCGTTCATGATTTCGATCAACGCACCCGCGGGTTGCAGCCCCGCCAGCCGCGCCAGGTCGACGGCCGCTTCGGTGTGGCCCGGGCGGCGCAGCACCCCTTTCTCGCGGGCGCGCAGCGGGTTGATGTGGCCCGGACGCCCCAGGTCGGCGGGCCGCGTCGCAGGGTCGGCCAGCGCGCGGATCGTCGCCGCGCGGTCGTGGATCGAGACGCCCGTGGTGCAGCCGTGCCCCAGCAGATCGACCGTCACGGTGAACGGCGTGCCCAGAAGCGAGGTGTTGTTCTCCTCCATCATGTTGAGTTCCAGCGCTGCACAGCGCTCCTCGCTCAAGGGGGCGCACAGCACGCCACGCCCCTCCTTGAGCATGAAGTTCACGATCTGGGGCGTGATCTTCTCGGCCGCGACGATGAAGTCGCCTTCGTTTTCGCGGTCTTCGTCGTCGACGACGATCACCACCTTGCCGGCGCGGAAGTCTTCGATGACCTCCTCTACGCTATTGAGCGGGGTTTCGTTTCCCATGGAGTTTGAATTTTAATGCGGTTTTCACCGGCCCGAGCCACGGCTCCATGCGTTCGCGCAGGGCTTTGATCTTGCCGGCATACCAGTCGGTGTCCAGCAGCGCCGAGTCGTTGGTGGCCTTGTAGGTGAGGTATACGGCTATGGGCGTGAGGATGAACGACGAGATCCACATGCCCCAGATCGCCTCCCAGTTGCCCTCCTTGACTTGTTTCTCGCCCGAAAGGCTGATGATGTAGTAGACCACGAAGAAGATCACCGACACCACCACCGGCAGCCCCAGACCGCCCTTGCGGATGATCGCGCCCAGCGGCGCGCCGATCAGGAAGAAAATGATGATCGACACGGGCAGCGACACCTTCTTGTGCCACTCCACTTTCGAGCGGTAGAGTTTGTTGAGCGACTCCTTGGCCATCGATTCGTCGAACGAGAACATGTTGCGCGAAGTCTTGGCCAGCGTGCGGGCCTGGTTCCATATGCGGTTTTTCTCGCGCAGGGGCAGCCGGGCGATCGAGTCGGACGACTGCATGGTGCGGAAGCGGCGCTTGTCGATGCGCATGCTGTCGGGCAGCGGCAGCACGCTGTGGTCGCGGGCGAAAATCTGCTCTTTGAGCAGCGGTTCGTAGGAGCTGGTCGTCGCCGTGTTGACTTTACGCTCCAGCGAATCGATGTCCTGCTGCAGCTGGTTGATGTTCTTGGTCTGGCTGTTCGAAATCTTGCTGTCGTCGCTGCGCTCCATGGCGAAGCCGTCCATGGCTATCGACTGCTTCTGCAGCTCGAAAGTGTGGTGGCGCAGCGCGCTTTTGGTATACCATTGGTTGTTGCGGGTCTGCTCGTAGGTTTCGCCGTTGAAAAGCGTGACCAGCAGGAATTTCTTGTCGTCCGAGAGCCGGATATAGCCCGAGTCGGCGACGATGGTGTTCATGTTGCCGTTGGACGGGCGGTTGTCGTAGATCAATACGTCGCGCAGCAGATGCGTTTCGGGGTCTTGATGTCCCACGCGGATCGAGATGTTGTCGATGCCGTTGAAGAACAGCCCGTCCTGGAATTCGAGCGTCTGACGCTGCTGGCGGATGTCGTAGATGATGCTGTACATCTTCTTGTTGGCATAGGGCACCAGATTGTTGCCGATGAAGAAGCTGCCTATGGCGATGAGGCTCACCAGAATGAGGAGCGGCTGGGTGATCCGCACGAGCGACAGCCCCGCCGACTTCATGGCCAGCAGCTCGTAGTTTTCGCCCAGGTTGCCCATCGTCATGATCGCGGCCAGCAGCACGGCCAAAGGCAGACCCAGGGGCAGCATGTTGGCCATGGCATAGGTCATCAGC
>CAMWJM010000205.1 GCA_947174575.1 uncultured Alistipes sp.
GGCCCTGACGCATGTTCGCGTGGGTCACGATGTTGATCGCCTTGTAGCCCTCGCCGTCGTCCATGCCCGAGAATTCGGCCGCATCGCTCAATTTGTTGTACACCTCGATGCGATCCACCGCCTGCGCCGGCAGCGACTTGATGGCTGTCGTGACGTCCTCGCCGAAGAACTCCTTGCCGTCGACGAAGATCTTCTTCACCTCTTCGCCCTGCGCCTCCACCGTGCCGTTGGTCACGGTGATGCCCGGCATCTTCTTCAGCAGCCCCTCGACATCGGCATCGGCCACCACCTTGAACGCCCCGGCGTTATAGCTCACCGTGTCGCCTTTCTGCGAGGTGCGCAGCGTCTTGGCCTCCTTGACCACGGTTTCGATCTGCACGCCCGGCTTCAGGCGGATTTCGCCGATGTTCCGCCGTGCAGAGTTCACCTTGAACGTCGTGTCGTAGTCGTTGTAACCCAGAAACGACACCTTCAACGTATATTCGCCATAGGCCAGCGAGGGGATCGACACCGCACCTTGATAGGCCGACGTCAGATACTGTTTTTTCTCCGGAGCGGCCACGGGCGCCACCGTCAGCACGGCACCGGCCACCGTCTGTCCGGTTTCGTCGTCGAGCACCGTCGCCGTGACGGTGCCTTTCTGGGCGAAAGCCGCCGCGCTCCATGCGATAAGTAGGGTAGTAAGCAGTAATTTTTTCATTTCCGAATGATAGGTTGCTGAAAATGCACCGCGAAGATAACTTATTTATCCGTTTTTTCCTCATCTGCCGGGCGAATCGCCAAAAAAAGGGTGTCAGTCGCCCGAACCGACACCCTCGATATGAATCCGGTCGCTTCCGCCCCGGATTATTTGCCGGCCTGCGCAGGACGCTGCTTCGCACCGTTCTTGTCGCCCTGCCCCTTGCAATCGCCGTTCTTACCGCCCTTGCAGCCCCCTTCGGACTTCGAGCAGCAGCCGGGCTTACCCATTTTGCCGCGATGCTCGCCGGGCTTGGGGCCTTGCATCTGCGACCACTTGGCGAACTGCTCGGGCGTCAGCAGCGACTTCATCTTCTCATTGCGGGCGATGCGATCCTTGCGCATCTGTTCGCGCACGGCCTGCATCTGCTGCACCTGGTGCAGATTGAGCGCATAGACCTGCTTGGCCTGCGTCGCATCGAGACCCAGCTCCTTGGTCAGCCGGTCGGTCTGACGCTGCGCCACCTGCTCGGCCGTGGGGCGCTCCTTGGGCGTCGTTCCGCGATTGGGAGTCTGCTTCTGTGCGAAAGCGTTCGTTCCGGCCAGCAGGCAAAGCGCTGCGGCGACTGCAAAAATACGTTTCATAGCTTCAAAAAGTTTTTAAGTGAATGATCCGTGTTGCTGTTGCAAAGGTAGGGCCATAATGGAAAACCCGGAGCACGGCTCCGGGTCGAACGGCCGTTTCGGACGGTCAACCGACTATTCGGCCGGATGAACCGATCGCAGCCAAGCCTTGAATTCGGGCACCCGGGCTTTCGAAACGACGATCCGCTCGGGCGTTTCGACCTGCAGCTGCAGCGACAGCCGGCTGCCGAACCACACCACGATCTCCTTCACGGCCCGACGCGCCACGATGAACTGCCGATTGGCCCGGAAAAAATCCGAAGCCGGCAGCAGCGCCTGCAGGGCCTCCAGCGTCCGATCCAGCGGATAGGCCTCGCCGTCGAATCCATAGGCGGTGACTTTCTCATTGGCGGTATAGCAATAGGCGATCTTGTCGCGGTGCAGCGGGATGATGCGATCGCGTACGTGCACCAAAAACGTATCTTCGCGCCCCGCCGCCAGCGCCTGCACCCGCGTTCCGTAGGCGTGGCGCTCGCTGCCCGTCAACCGCCGGAACTTGTCGATCGCCCGCCGGACGTCGGTTGCGTTGAGCGGTTTGAGCAGATAGTCGATGCCGTTCGCCTTGAACGCATCGAGCGCATAGCGGTCGTAGGCCGTGGTGAAGATCACGGGCGCCACGATCTCCGCCGCATCGAATATGCGGAACGAATCGCCGTCGGCCAGGTGTATGTCCATGAAAAACAGTTCGGGCTGCGGATGCGCCTGCAGATACTCCACGCACTCCGTCACGCTCTCCAGCGTGGCCTCGACCTCCACGTCGGGCGCCGTCTGCCGCAGGATGGCCCGCAGATTGACCGCAGCGGCGGTTTCGTCTTCGACGATCCAGGCCCGGATCATACGGCATCGGGTTTTTGCAGCGGCACGCGCACCGTGAATGCCGCTTCGGTGTCGATCACCGCAATATCGCGGCCCATGACCAAATGCACGCGGCTCCGCAGGTTCTCCAGCCCGATTCCCGTCGAGGGTTCCGGCTCCAGTTTCGGCGCCTTGGGATTCGACACCTCCAAATATCCGTCGCGCACCCGGATCGCGATCCGCAGGGGTTTCGATGTGGTGATCGCATTGTGTTTGACCGCATTGCCCACCAGCGGCTGCAACGACAGCGCCGGCAGCCGCCACGCGCGGAACTCCTCGGGCACGTCGACGTCGATAAAGAGTTTGTCGGCATACCGGATTTTGAACAGGTAGCCGTAAGCCTCTATGAAATCCAGCTCCTCGCCGAGCGGGATCAACGTATTCTGCCCGTTCTCGATGATATAGCGGAACGTATACGAAAGTTGGTCGATGTAGTCCAGCGCCTTTTCGTCGTGGCGCTCGCGCACCAGCATGGCCAGCGAGTTGAGCGAATTGAAGAAGAAATGGGGATTGATCTGACCCACCAGCATGTTGTAGCGCGTGGTCAGGTATTCGTTCTTGAGCTGTTCGTTCTCCATGGCCACGACCTGCTGCTGCATGATGAGCACATAGACCCAGCCGTAGAGCATCGACACGACCACTGCGAACGAACACTTGAGCAGCAGAATGTAATCGAGCATCCGCGGAGTCATGAAGTTGAAGACCAGGCGACCCGTGCGCCCGTAGGTGACCGGAGCCAGAAAATAGAGTCCGACCGCCACGGCCGTGCACCACACGCACCGCACGATGAACCTCCGGCGGGAGTAACGATAGCGCACCGGGGTGAGGATCGACACCAGCACGAACGAAATCGACAAATAGTAGATCAGCTGCAGCGTCAGCACTACGCTCTCGGCCGGGCGCTTGAACAGCGCTCCGTAGTCGAACTCCTCTCCGTTGCGGCGCAGCACC